>CAJXKU010000206.1 GCA_913055945.1 uncultured Lentisphaerota bacterium
CAATCTCAGGAGCCTCCTTTCCGTAGTAGGCTTCGAGTAGTTCCCGCGCTAATACATAGCGTTCGTCCCCGTCCTGGACTTTGACATAATCGATGTCCGGATGTACGGCCAAAGCGAGATTGGCAGGCAACGTCCACGGTGTGGTCGTCCACGCCAGGAAATACGTTTCCGGATCATCTTCACTCTGAAAGCAGACAGTTATAGAGGGATCCTGAATCTCCTGATAGTCCTGATTGGCTTCGAAGTTGGACAACGGGGTGGCGCAACGCATACAATAGGGCAGGATCTTGTATCCCCGATAGACAAGATCCATATCCCAGAGCCGTCGGAACACCCACCAGATAGATTCCATGTAACTGCGATCCATAGTCTTATAGCCGCGGGAAAACTCCACCCATCTGCCCAGCCGATGAATCACCTCTTTCCACTCTTCAGTGTAGCGCAGCACAATGTTCCGGCATTTTTCATTGAAAGCGCTGACGCCGTATTCCTCAATCTCGTGCCGGCTGCTCAGGTTCAATTCTTTCTCTACCTCATTTTCCACCGGCAATCCGTGACAGTCCCACCCGAACGTGCGATCAACGTATTTCCCGCGCATCGCCTGATAACGGGGTACGACATCTTTTATGGTACTCGCCATCAGATGGCCGTAATGTGGCAGCCCCGTTGCAAAGGGAGGGCCATCGTAGAACACATAGTTTTCAGCGCCCTCCCTCTGTCGGAGTGATTCGTAAAAGATCTCCTCGTCAGCCCAGAAACGGAGGACTTTCTCCTCTATATCAGGGAAGGATTCTTCATTCCTTATTGGATCAAACATGGTTCGTACCCTTTGTCAAAAATTTTCAGACATTCGAATTCTTTTTGATCAATTCGTTACGGCCGTTCTTCAGTCGGCACCCTTATTTTTCACCCGCGGCGCGGACATCGCTGATTGATTGATAAGGCAACCGTACTGTCTTTCCATCGCCTTTCTTATCGGGGACCTTTACCGCCACAGCCTTTTCACCGCATTCGACGATCTGAATTACATCCATCGATTTGCCGCTGAAGGTTATCCGCCAGCCGGCACTGCCGGGGTCTCCTTCTCTCTGCAGTTTTTTGAAAAACTCCCTGTCGTAAGAGCCCCCATGTTCTGTGGCTTTTGCTGCCTCTTCGGCAGTTCCATCCGTCCCCGCCTCCATCTTCTCCTCTTTTTCTGCAGAACCGGTTGCTGCATCCCCTTCCTTCTTACTTTCTGATGGACCGGCCTCAGCATCATCCCCGGGACTCGAACTTGTTCCCGACTGCCCGAAGGCACGTTTATCCGTTAAGCAGTGTCCGATTGTCCAGCTGAGTCCGTAGGCTATAGGGATTAAAAGGCCAAGGATAAAATGAAGTTTCGGGGATCTCTTTCGCACTTCGGCCAATGACGAAGCTACCGCCGCGCTCAGGATCCAGCAGAAAATGCCCGCTGCGAGTACAGCTAACCAGCGAGGGTCGGTCTCCATGGCTCGCTGGACCACATTTTCCCCGCTGAATCCGATCCCTGCAAGTGTGAGCGAATGCAAAAAAAAGGGATATATCACTTACGCGAGATCCTCTATTCTTCAGCGGCCTTGGCAGCCACTTCTTCCTGGATTTTCTGGGCCAGGTGAGAGGGTACGGGTTCGTACCGATCAAAACTCATCTCAAAAGTACCCGTGCCCTGCGTCAGAGAACGAAGTTGTGTTGCGTACTTGAATGTTTCTGCCATCGGGGCTTCGGCATGAAGGAGCTGAAAGTCCCCCTCCCGATCCATCCCGATGATCCGGCCTCTTCGCGAATTCAGGTCGCCACTCACATCTCCCATATATTCTTCAGGGAAGACAATCTGCATCTTCATAACAGGTTCCAGGAGAAGCGGCTTGGCCTGCCCCATCGCTTCATAAAATGCATTCCTGGCGGCAAGTTGAAACGCCAGGTCCGACGAGTCTACCGGGTGATACTTCCCGTCGTACACGACGGCTTTTACGTTAATAACTTTACAATTCGCGAGAGGACCTGCCTCCATAGCCTCCTGTACGCCCTTCTCAACGGCCGGAATATAGTTTTTGGGGATGTTTCCCCCGACCACTTCGCTTTCAAATTGGAACTCTTCTTCTGCAAGGGGTTCGATGCGAAGGTGGACTTCAGCGAACTGCCCATGTCCGCCGGATTGCTTCTTGTGGCGATACTGGGCCGTCGAAGTTTGATTAATCGTCTCACGGTACGGAACCTGGGGCGTGGCCAAGTGAACGTTCACATTGAATGACTCCTGCAGCCGGTCAATAACGTGATTCAAGTGCTGGTCCCCCATACCGCTGAGAATCGTTTCTCGGGTTTCCTGATTATACGCCATCTCCAACGTTGGATCTTCGTCGACAAGACGGGAAAGCCCTTCAGCCACTTTTTCCTCTTCACCCTGTTCCTCCGGATATACAGCGTAAGACATGACCGGTTGCGGAAAGGTCAAGGCTTTCAATGGCTTTATCGAGGGGGCATCGGAAAGCGTATCCGAGATATGGGTGTCTTTCAGTTTTGCCGCAGCGACAATTTCGCCCGCGTGCACCTGAGAAGCTTCGAGCTGCTCTTTCCCGTTGGTATGCACCAGAGACCCCAAGCGTTCCTTCGTCGATCTGTTGATATTGGTTACTTCGCTCCCCGCGGAAATCGTTCCGGAATAGAGCCGCAGATATGTCAACTTACCGACATAAGGATCAGTAACCGATTTAAAAACCTGAGCCACTGCGGCACCCTCATCTCCGCGTTCAATTTCAGTGTCGTCCTCACAGACCGGGTTCACTCCGCGCAGCGGTGAAGGCATAAGGTTACCTACCGCATCCATAAGCTGCTCTACGCCGATGTCTTTCGCTGCACTGCCACACAGAACCGGAACCAGCGCGCATTGCTCTACAGCGGCATGAAGCCCCTGGGAGATCTCCTCTTCACTGAGTTCTTCCCCTTCCAGATAACGCTCCATCAGCTTTTCGTCCGACTCTGCGACGGTATCCATTATCGTTTCCCGGTAAGCCTCAAACTCATTCGCAAATGCTTCCGGTGGGTTCTCCCCACCCAGAAGTCTAGCCACGCTGGAGAAACCATCCCCATCTCCGTCGGGAAGTGTAAACGGCACAACCCTGTTTGTACCGAAATTATCCCTCAAGTTCGCAATGAGGCGCTTAGTATCGGACTCCGCGCTATCCACGTTATTGATAAAAAACAAACGTGGGACAGTGTTGTCTTCCGTCATCTGCCAGGAACGAGTGGTACTTATATCCAGCCCCGTTTCAGCATCAACCACGATAATCGCGCTATCAGCGACCTGGAGGGCACCGACAGTTTCACCGCAGAAATCTGAATAGCCCGGCGTATCAGCAAAGTAAAGCCGCTGATCTTTCCAGGGAATTGAAAAGAGAGCACTGTACACGCTGCATTGGTGGTCATGCTCCTCGGAATGAAAATCAGAGTGACTTGTTTTTTCATCCACACTGCCCTTTCTGGACACGGTCCCGGACTTGTACAGCATCAAGTCGGTTAAAGTGGTTTTACCTGCCCCCGCACTGCCGATCAATACAAAGTTCCGGATGCTTTCAGTTTTTACATTCTGCACGGTAGATCCCTTTCCTTTTTACTTTTCAGTCTAAAAAAACAACCCGGACTCATTTCTGAGTCTGATAAAGACTGTGCCTATAGACTGCTCTCGGACCTTTACAGGGACATACGATAAAACATTACCACGAAAAAGCAAAGTATCCCCCGAGCTTCCCCCGCCATCGTTCCGCAGCATCCCGGGAAGGCAGATCACTCCGATCCGGCACAATTCCCGGGTGATTTACAGCAGAAGGGTCCAGCATCCGCCTTCCCGGGCAACTACCCCATGTCCATCCGAATTGTACGTTCGATAGATAAGACCGACAACGGCGCATACTGCAGGCAATGCCCCCCTGTTAAAGTTTCCCGTGTATACGCACGTCCTGCACGTAGTTCGACATAAGATCCGCTGCCTCTCTGAGACGAGCGGGAGATGTGCGCGGTTCTTCGCGGAGCCCGGGATCGGGCAGATCTTCGCGGGGCAGGAAAGGTTGAACAAAATACAACTGCGCCCCGCGGACAGTCTCCCCGATCCGGCAGAGTTCGTCGTCCGTATGGTATGATTCAACCAAGGTGGTCCGAAATTCATAAGGCGTTCCGGACGTCTTGAGAAGTTCGATGGAATCTTTGACCCGTTCCGGCTCATTAAAGCCGACAAATTCGGGGTATTTCGAAGGACTGCATTTTATATCCTGGGCCACATAATCCACCAGCGGAAGAACATGTTCCAGTGTCTTCGGCTGTGAGCCGTTGGTATCGAGCTTCACGCTGAATCCCTGCTTCTGAAAAAAATCTATAATTTCCGGAATATCCGGAGCAATTGTTGGCTCTCCGCCCGTGATAACAACGGCGGTAGCCCATTTTTCCCTGAATTCGCCGCATGCCTCGTGCAACCGTTGCCAAGTGATTCCCTGCTGTTTACGCCCGAGGAGTTGCGCATTTTGACAAAATCCGCAACGGAAGTTGCAGCCCGACGTGAAAAATACGCCCGCCAGATGACCTTCAAAGTCCACCATAGAAGGATTTTTCAGGAACCCGTAGACGCTGGTTTGCTTATCATCCATACAAGAACTCGTTTTCACTTTTCATAACTTTCATCGTCGAACTGAACCGTTTCTATTTCGCACGAGCTTAATCTGAAATACTATATATAGGGGTGCACTCATTTGCCAATACTACATAGAGGCTGCGGAGCAACAGAATTGCTCATTTCCAATGATGGGAAAGAAAAGACGGGGTGCTTCTGGTCACTTGCTGTATGGGTGTTCCTGATTGACTTCACTCTGAGGGGTGCCTTTTTGCCCGATATTATTGAACCGGGAGAACCCGGGTTTTTCCAGAACGTCCTGTAACGCGTCTGTACTTCGACGCAGCTCCGCTCGCAGAGCTGCATAGTACTGCTCTGTGTAATAGAAGTATTTTGCCACATCTCCGTCGATGAGATGAATAGCGGTTTCGTCAAAATCCGGTAACAATAAGCTGCGTCCTATTGAGAAGTCGTCGAAGGAGAGTTTTTGGTTCTTTGGCGCGTTCAGCTGGATGGTTTTATTCACAAGAATTGCCTTTTTCAACCGCTCCAGATCCGATTTACTTTGCAGGACAACCGTAAACCGGCCACCTTGTGCTTTTAAAGGCTTGTTCATGTCCGCCAGCGTTTCTCCCCATGCGTTATCACCCGTCAATTCGACGAGTTCGACTTCAGGTACCGGCTGCTTCATCGCAGTACCGGTTTCTCTACGGAACGTGTAGGTCATGGCTAACGCTTTATTATACTTTTCCAGAACCTTCCAGGGCTCATTTAATTTTGCCTTCTCACGACCGCTTCGTTGAGCTAACCGTCTAGCAACTTGTCTGATTTTTTCATCGAGGAACTTTACATCGAAACCAGCTGGTTCCCCCTTATCAGGGTGGAAATAAATGATTTGATTGGCACCAATGGGTTCCGCCAGATTTTTCCGCTTAATCACTTCGTAGATCTGACGGTAGACAAGAATCCGTTCACCAGGTATGCTGTTGTCAACAAATTTTCTAAACGGGAACTTGTTTTTTAGTTGCGGACGTTTTCGTAAAATGCGAGTTACAACCTCCTGCATCTTTTGCAACTGGGCGTTCTGGGTAAGGAACCCCAGATCAAAAACGTCTTCATCCCGGATACGATAAATATCTCGAAAAAGCTTGTTTCCGGCACTGTCAAATGCGTCGGCGTCTTTGGGAAGCTGTCGATCCACCACACTGTCTTTCGGCAATATGTAGGGCGTTAACACGATGACCACTTCCCGTTTCGTTTTGTTCTTTTTTTTGCTTCTAAACAACCCCCCCAGGAACGGTATGTCCCCCAGGAGCGGGACCTTCTGTGTTTCCATGGTATCATCTTCGGCCACGAGTCCACCAACAATGAATGGGGTTTTGTTCCGGATGCGGGCATGGGTTTTCACGGTACGGTGAGAAATGGTTGGAGATGTGGCGAGGACTTCACCATCGTTATTCTTCACGACTTCTTGTTCACCGGGGACTCTAGCGGACACGGAAGCAACGACCTGCATGGTAACCCAGTCGTTACCGGCACTGACACGAGGCCGAACGGTCAACT
>CAJXKU010000207.1 GCA_913055945.1 uncultured Lentisphaerota bacterium
AAGGCCGGAACATACCGGAGACAAAGTCTCGCCGCGGGGTGTCAGGGCGGCTGCGCCGCCCGGCGGGTTGGCTCGTATGAGACTCGGTATGAAGCGACTGCATGATTCCAAAGCATACTGAAGTATGTACTCAAAACAGTGGATCCCTGTCAAAGTACTCGTCTAACGTTGCTCTTGTTCAGTTCTACTTACTGTTCGCTGTCCGGGGCAGGTGTCGCCCCTTGGGCAGTTTCATCCTCCGGAGAAGTCGACACATGGATCAATGCCAGTTGCGGATCCTGTTGTTCCAGGAAACAGACGGAATACGCCTTAAAAAAGACGCTTACAGGTAAAAAGGCGACCGAATGAATATAGGGAAGGGCGAGAATGCAGCAGGTCAGGCAGGATAACAGCCAGACAATGATCCCGGCCAGAATTCCCATCGCGATTTTTAACAGGTAGAAGAGAATATACTGCCCTGGCCACTTCAGCAACAGGTTTTTTACAAAAAACTCTGCAGCAGCCAGCACAGACATATCATACTGGTACATAACAACCGTGACAAAATCCATAAGTAAGGCGTTCACGATCGTCAGCGCCAGTATCAGGGCAATCAGCAGTAACCCCATGCTCAGCGTGGCTGTTAAGGCCCTGGCGCCGAAATCGGAGGCAGCGATATCCGGCCAGGCAATGAGCACGCCTGCGCCGCCCAGAATGATAAGCGCCCCGAAGCTGATGAATGCGAGAGCTATCCGAGCCCGTAAAAGGCTGTTACCTATATGACGGCATCTGTGCCAAGGATCCTTGACAGCGGCTCGGGCAGTGACAATGCCGTCCAGAAACATGAAGCGTCCCCGGCTGGATAACCACAGCAAAGTCAGCCACAAAACCGCGACGATGAGGACGATCAGTGCGCCGCCGACGGTCACGAGGAATATATGGGAGGACACCCATTCCCCCGCCTGGTGCAGAGCCGGCGCAATATCATTGCCGGAATCCGACGCTGAAGAGCTGTCCCCCGATGACGAGGAGGAGGTGTAATTGAAGGATCCACCTCCGGATGCCAGACTGGCAAGAAAGGCACAGAATCCCAGCACAAACCAGTCCCCTATCTCAAAACGCTTGAACAGCAAACGCCCCATCCACAAAAATGCACGTTCAACGGCCTTGGTGACACTGACAGTCATAAAAGCTTTCCTTCCGTTTTTTTATTCCTTTCAATGATGGTCAGCTTCAAAAGCTTATACAGCATAATATGTTTGCCTGCATTCGTGTGAATCCTGCAGTAGGATTTCAGCATAAGATGAAGTCGCGTCCTTCAATATAGCTGTTTTGATTCAACTCTCGGCGTACAAGATCCCGTGCGCCACGGCGACTTACATAGGAGACTACAAAACACGTACCGGGCTCCGGAAGATTCTGAGCTGACCACACCAAACGGCCATGAATACGTTGGCCGATCTTGTTCGGGTCGATGTCGATATAGGCCTTGATACGGATGCCTTCCGCCTCCAGCATCGCCGCGCGTTTGCGAGTGGTGCGCCCGGCTCCATAAATCACTACTTCGGGATGCCAAGGATTGTTTGCCTTCAGCCACCGTGCGAGGTAATAAGCCTTGCACTTATAAAATGCCTGCGTGGAATAGCGGCTGTGTACGCGGGAAAGTCTATTTGGAGAGTCTCCCCAGGTAACGAGTGCCTCCGGTGTTTTGCTTACGCTGGCGCCTTGGCCCAGCCAGCGTAATACCAATTCGTAGTCTTCCGGCATGCCGCACTCGTAGTAGCGGCCATAATAACATAGTGAAGAGGCTCGATACATGAAGGAGGGATTTATGACAGGGGATTCGATAAAACGGTTCAGCCTGATCTGCTCTTCGGACAGCAGCGTGTTCGTCCAGTCCACGTACGCGGCAAATCCGGCGGCTTTTCGGCGGTCTCCGCCGAACCTGACCCGGCTGCCGACCAGGTCCACCTGTGGTTCTGTCTTTAGAAAATTCACTTGGCGCTCCAGCCGAAGGGGGTGGCTTACGTCGTCAGCATCCATGCGGGCAATGTACGGAGCCCGTGCCTCTGCAAGGCCGGTGTTGGAGGATGCTACAACACCTTGTCGATGTGTGTGCAGGATACGTATTCTGCCGTCTTCTCGGGCAAAGTGGTCCAGCAACTCTCCGCTGGCATCAGTGGAGCCGTCGTCAACTGCTATCAATTCCCAATCCTGAAGCGTTTGTTTACGGATACTATCTACAGCTTGGCGCACGGTTTTTTCAGCATTATAGACAGGCATAACTGTAGATACTGCAGGGTATTCACTTGTGTTGTGCACCTTGTAGTCCTTCGTCGCGTGTTTTACGATGCCGTTGGCGTATTCGGGGGGCTGAAAAAGATATACCGCCAGCGCCATTCAGATGTCGTGTATTATGAAGCATCTGCCGCATTGCTGAGCGGGGCGAAACCGCCCGAAATCGTCTTTCGTTGATTCGTTAACGTAATAGTCATTCAGCGTTTTAGAAGGAGCGTTTAGGGATATCCCTGATGGCGTTCCGGCTTTTAGGGATAGAAAGTATTACGTAAGGGAAGATAAGGAGCGAGGAGAACAGAAGGAGGAATGTGGCGGGGAAACCCCTCAGCACAGCCAGGGCGCGGCGAAGAGGGAGTACCGTGTATTTCGGTACGCCCTCTGCGGTTGTTCATTCCAGCAGAGCAAAGGAGGATCAAAAAATGAACGAATATGGCAAACAGAACATAATACGTGCTGTTTCTTACGCTGCGATGTTCAGTATAAGCATGTGCTTCGCAGCCGCAGCCGGTGATGAAGAGAAGAATGCCGAAAGGCAGCCGCCGGATAAACTCGAAGTGGAGGAGACATCATTTCAGCAGATTCAGGAAAAAATCCAACAGAGCGAGGCCGCTGTGTCCCTTGTGCACGTGTGGGCCACCTGGTGTCCCCCTTGCCGCAAGGAGTTTCCTGTAATTGTGAAGACGGCTCGCCGGTACGGTGCGGAGAAGTTGAACCTGATTCTGGTATCCGTAGACAGACTGAGTGCCAAGTCGAAGGTGCTTGATTTCCTGAAACAATACGACACACCGGTCGGGTCGTTGATCACCTCGGATCCTCAAAAATTGGTCAGTCAACTTCCGGAAGGATGGGGCGGGGGAATTCCGGCCTCTTTTTTCTATGATAAAAACGGTCAGTTGCAGGAGTGGTGGGCAGGCGCCCATCGGTTTCCGAAATATAAGAAGACGATGGAAAAGCTTCTGAAAGAAGGTGAGTAGTTTCGGGAGACCAATCAGGGGAAAACGTCAGATAACGGTCGGTTGTGGGGTCTGGTGCAGGATGAAACACGGAGTGGACCGGGACAAAAAGAAAGATTGAAACGCCGTATACGGGGGGAGTAGGGTAACGTTGCAAACAGGAACCCGACGAAAGTAAGGGAGGACCAGATTCATGAGAATAGAAAAGTGGTAAGAGAAAATGCAAAACGGAAAGTAGTCGAATTCCCGGCAAAAGAGAAGCATCACCAGGATATTAGGAGAACGCAAAAATGAAACGATTAACAGCAGTAACCGTCCTGTTTGCGTTCGGGACAATGATCGGCGTAGGCCCGGCGTTCGCCCAGTACTGCCCTATGGGTAAAAAGATGATAAAAGGCGAAAAACAGGGTAAACACATGAAAAGCGGCATGCATGGCAAGGTGATGAAAAAGCGCATGGGCAAAAAAGGCATGCCGGGTATGATGCAGGGCGGTATGAACGCCCGTGAAGTGATCCCGACGGAAGACGGTGGTATCGTGGTCAAGCTCGGCAACAAGCTGATCAAGTATGACAGCGACATGGAAAAAGTAGGCGAAGCGACCATCGAAATCACCAAAGAAGACATCGAGCAGCGCATGCAGCACATGCAGGAAATGCGCGAGGCGTGTGAGGAAATGTGGGAAGAGCAGGACGAAGAATAAACCCACGCATTGAAAAAATTTCCCGGAACATGCAATGAGATTATCCTCATTGCGTGTTTCGGGCTTTTTTTGTGCTGAGCGGAACTCACGTTCGAAGTGAACTTTGGCTGACCGTAGGCGTAGTTTATATGTTCAGATAGAGAATTGCGCCTCGGCATTTGTGAAATTCTAAGGAAAAACACATTTAAAGACATCCGGGAAGAATCAGGAAGTATCCTGGACCCCATGTCGCCACTGACCGGCTGATACTGTTCTTTTATGTTGTAACAGACTGAGTTTGACGCTACAGCTCTCGGCACTATATTCAATGATGCGAATATTCGAAACATAGAATGCATTGGAGGGCTTTTATGGAAAAGGCGCGCAGTGACAGCTTCGAAGATACAGCTCGCCTGCTGAAGCTCTTGGGACATCCCGTGCGGTTGGCGCTGCTGAACGAGTTGAGCAGAGGAACGAAATGTGTAAATGATATTCGTGACCTTGTAGATGTCCGTCAGGCGAATGTTTCCCAGCATCTGGCGACGTTGCGCCAAGAAGGATTGGTTTCCTGCCGCGTACAGGGGAATATGCGTTGCTATTATTTGTCGCGACCGGAATTTGTACGGGACTTGTTACAGCTTTTCCAACGCTATTATCCAGTTGCTGAAAAGACGGCGGAATAATACCAAGAACATATATCAATTAACAACTTAAAGAGAAAAGGATTTTATATGGAAAAAGTAGGCATTATCCGGTGTCAACAGACCGAAGATATATGTCCCGGGACGACCGATTTTAAAGTAGCTGCCCGCGGTAAACTTGCATTTGAAGAAACCGGGCCTGTTGAAGTTGTCGGGTTTGTCAGTTGTGGCGGATGTCCAGGCAAACGAGCTATTTCTCGGGCTAACATCTTAGTCGAACGAGGGGCAACTGTCATAGTTTTCGCCTCCTGCGTTTCCCGCGGCAATCCGATCGGGTACCCTTGCCCCCATTACGCCAACATGCGTGAGGCCGTAGCCAAGGCAATTGGCTCAAATGCCCGGATTATTGAATATACCCACTGAATGAGCGTTTGACTGCGGATATGATTTTCACTACCGGAGTCGGCAATAATCAGCTTTTCGCAGCCCAGTATCTGAAAATGAATCAACCTAAAAGATTTCTAACCTCAGGGAGTTTCGGCACCATGGGGTTCGGTATGCCCGCAGCGGTCGGTGCCTGCCACGGTAACCCGTCCGCCCAGGTTATTGTCATTGACGGGGATGGAAGTTTCCGCATGAATATGGGCGAAATGCACACCATCGGCACGCTCGATCTGCCTTTAAGATTCTGCTGCTGAACAATCGCAGTGACGGAATGGTACGGCACTTAGAGGATGTTGCTTATGACGGACGGCATTCGGCGACCGAACGAGAGGCAGACGTAAATTTTGCCGATATGGAACTGGGCCCCTATATCGGAAAAAGGCGAGATTCATAAGGAGAGATATGACACGCGACAGCGATCCGTTTACTGAATACGCCGCCGAATACGATAGGTGGTTTGATTCGGCTGAAGGCCGGGATATTTTCAGCCGTGAGGTCGAATGCCTGCGGAACGTGATGCCATCGACAAAGGGACGATGGGTAGAAATCGGGGTGGGGACGGGACGTTTTGCTGAAGCGTTGGGCGTACAGGAAGGAATCGACCCAAGCGCCGTCATGTTGGGCTTGGCAAGAGGGCGTGGCATCGAAACAGTTGAAGGTACAGGTGAACAGCTCCCGTTCGCCGACGATTGTTTCGACGGCGTGCTGCTGGTCGTTACTCTCTGCTTTCTTGACGATCCGAAGACAGCGTTCTGTGAAATTCATCGCATCCTGAAAGACACGGGGCGGCTCATTCTCGGCATGATTCCGAGCGAAAGTCCCTGGGGAGAGTTGTATGCCCGTAAGGCAAGCCAAGGCCATCCGATCTATGCCGCGGCAAATTTTCATTCATGCGACGAGGTGCTCGACCTTGCGGATACCACAGGCTTTACCTTTATAAAGGCATGCTCTTGCCTATTAACGGCGCCCGAAGCGGATATTAAAGCCGACCGTTCCACGCCGAAGATTGTCAAAAACGCCGGTTTTGTCGCCATGGCATTCACGTCGTGATCTGCGAAGTAAAGAGACTAAAAAGTAGGAACGTTACATGAACTCACCTTTGGAACAACACAAAGCTTATGAACAGCCTTCCGTATTTACGGCTGACGGATTATTACGGG
>CAJXKU010000208.1 GCA_913055945.1 uncultured Lentisphaerota bacterium
ATATAAGATCTCCTACCTGTTAAAGAATTCACTGCCTCGTTCATACAGTTCTGCTGCTGCTCACGTGCTTCACATAGTTCCTCGCGCGCCGCCGGTCATCTACGGGCGAGTAACCCGGTAGACGCTCCCGGAGGCATTCGAGTTTTCCAAGTGCTCACTGTTCCCCAACGCAATAAAAAACGCTTTGTCCGTAACCTCGAGCGCTGACGGCACAGCAGGAAAGCCGGATTCGAACTCCCGCGTCCAAGCCTTCATATCACTGGAGGAATATACCGTTGCGTTCAGTGTGGCATTCTCCCCGGAATCCTCCAACTCCTTCAGATTCGGCCGGGTAAGCACATAACAACGCTCGTTCCGTACGACAATATCGGAAACTTGTTCCTCCTCAGGCAACGCCACACGTTGAGCCTTTTGCTTAAGACCGGGCAGCCAGAGAAGCGGTTTGGGCTTGCCGAATCCGTCAAACGCGCCCCAATCCAAGTGTGAAAAACTGTAAACAGCGCCTTCGCCGAAACGCTTCATGTTTACAGGATGACCATGCGCGTCCTCAATCGTGGGCAACAGCGGTACATACGCCCGATCCACTGTTGTCCCGGCACAAACATATCCGCCGTAGTGGGCACCCGTCGGCGCAATGAAGATACGTTCACCGAACGGCACCATCTGGTAACATCGAACTTCCCCGAATATGGGTCCATCGCACCGCGTCCAGGAACGACCGTCGTCCGTAGATCGGAGAATGGTAGCCCCATCCCTGGTATGGGCGCTGACGTAGACCGCATCTTCTAAAGGCGCCACATCAAAGACGTGAAGTGCGTGAGGGACGGTACGGCGTTTGGTCCACTCACCGTCACGCTTATAATAATAATTTCCGTAGCGCCATGGCCCCTTGGCATCAATGCCGGGCACATAAAGCGTTTCCGCATCGTTCCTGAAGACAAACACGCCTTCGTCATCAACAGTGTATTCCTCGCGGAAAGATACGGAGTCCCTGGCGGCATTGACCGAAAACGACCAGATCTTTACGGGACCTCGATTCCGATTAGCGTCCCCACACCCCACATAGATCCGGCCTTTGAACAGGTGCAGGTCCGCCACCCGGCGTGCCTCCCGGTCCGGGGCGTTATCGTTCGGGAATTGGTTCCGTGTAGGATTCCCCAAGCGGTTCGCTTTATTCCTCAGATCCGGTGCATCACGAATCTCAGTGGACAGTGTCTGCTGATACGATTCGTAAATTACAAAGGGCACGCCGGAGGTATAGGTAATCTTCCCGGGGCCGGTTTTGCTCTTCTGCTCTCGTTGAATCTTATGTACATTTCCGTCCGTATCGATGGCGAAAGGAATCAGCTTATATTCCCCCGCTTCCTGCTCGTCGGCCGGGAGGGTGAACCTCGAGCCCACCGGTTTAAGCGCAACATCCGTGCTCCAGACCACGTCCCCTTCCCCCTTTTCTGCGAAGAGCTTCAGTCGTAAATCCACCGGCGTGCTGACCGGCTTATCTTCGGCCAACGCCGCCTCCGCGCTCTTTGACCAGGCGAACCAGGCCTCAGCGGGAACACTGCCCCGGATTTTCCCGGAAACGGACGTTTCACCGGTGACGTAGTGTTTGTCGAGCCTGGGTTTCGCCGTGCCGCTTGTAAGCTCTTTTAAGACTTCATCCAGGTCCGGCTGGCCAGATTGTACGCGTAAAGGAATGCTGCCGCCCACGATCCGCACCGGCAGTGCATAAAACCGCAGGATGGCCGGGTCTCGATCAAGGCCGGGGAAGGTGTTGGTGAACGTGTATCTGCCGGCCGGCACATTGGCACGAGGGAGTTTTACCTGCCGGCGATGGAAAGTAATCCCGAGCTCAGGATAAGCATCCTTTTTGAATGCGGCTTGAGCGGGGACATCGACAGAGCTTTCCACCTCCCAATCCGGCGGACGGTCATACTCGCTCTGGCCGAATTCTGAATCCAATTTAATATGTTCTTCAGGGTTCTCGGCCCCGGTCACGGAAGCCGCCCCTGCCAGAAGCCGCGGATCCCCTCCCTGAGCAATGGATTTATCGCCGAATTTGTGAAGGGACCGGGTTGTGATCCACGGACCGGACAGATCTGCCCCGCCTTCCGGCCGCGTACACGCGAACTGACTCGCGTCCTCGGAATAACCACCCTGCCCACTCCACGAGTATAACTGCCGGCGCGTTTTTCCGCCATCGGGCAGCTTATCCTGGTCGGATACAACAAACGCCACCCCGACAGGTCTGTTCAAACGGTCCGTCGGCGCTTCGGGGGCCAGCGCTTCCAGGGGGATCGCCATTTCAATGATATACCCCTGATCAAAACGACTTCCTTTTACCCTGACATTTTCAAGTTCAAGATCACGCCCCTTCTGCTCTTTTTGCTCGTGTGAAGCTACACGCCACGGCACTTCCCTGCTATCTTCCTCCACAGGGGCAAACTGGAAGTGAAACACCTGCTCGGTATGCTTTTCGGTGCCCAGCACTTGTTCGGAGCCGCTGACCGGCCGCAGATCCAAATAAATGTTTACAAAATCCCCTTCCTCATAGTCCTCCTGAGGTGCGGATGGGAGAATTGAACGATCCCGGACTTTAATCGCGACGTACAAATTCGCGGCGTCCCGCCGCATTCGTGCAACAGCGGCATCGTAGTCGTCTGTATCCAATTTGCCCGAAACGTGCCCCAGAAGCTGATGCCACGCAACAGCCTGTTGATGCAACGGCTGCCATTCTGCGAGGTTCCCATCGACCTGAATAGACGTATCCACCAGTTTCGGGCAAGGCACACCCCGATGCGAATCAAACACACGTGTCACATGGTCCGACCCAACGCCTTGCTGTGCATTTCCCGACACAGCGACAAGAAACATCGTGAGAAAGATCATCAGCAAAAGCCGCATAGACACTACCCTTTTCGCCACAACTGGAGAACGTTCTGCTCATTTGTCCTCGACAAATCATCTTATACCGTAAGATACCTTGATCCAGGACAGATACCACCGACTAAGGCACCCGATCACAACATCCCTCCCGATAAGGCGATAGTTCCGATTCCGATTTCATGACGCTCATGTGGGCGACATCCGATATCAATCTGCTCCGAAACTCGTCAAACCCTCATCCCTCGCTGAGCAGCAGCATCGTTACGTATACAGCGCCGCTATAGTACCCGATAAAAAGTGTGGAGCTGAATTCCACAGCCAAGTCCGGAGCTGTATATGCACAGCGGCGAGATGCAACTGTACAGAACCAAGCCCGCTTCAGCCTAACTTACGCAGTAGGTTAGATTCACGTGTAATTGGGCCAAGAGACACTTTTGGTTTCTCACAGCATGTCTCCGGGGTAAAGTTTGCGAAGCAAGCTCAGGTGCTCACATGAGTGACTTTTTTGTTCAATTTACTTACATAGCGGTCTTCATAGCCATTATCGCCCGCGGCTTCGGGATACCTCTTCCTGAAGATATCCCGCTCCTGATGTCAGGCTATCTTGTTGCTCGCGAACTCTGCAGCCTCCACTTCCTTGGCCCCATTGCTTTCGTAGCGGTGCTGGTCGCAGACAGTATCAGCTACGCAATCGGATGGCGGTTCGGCCACCATGTGCCCAGGATCCCCCTTATAAGGCATATCCTGACCGAACAACGCCTCAAGCAGGCTGAACATACATACCACCGGCACGGAAAAAAGACCATATGCGTAGCTCGATTCATGCCCGGCGTGCGGAGTCCTATCTTTTTCGTCGCAGGCGCTTTCCGCATTCCCTTCGGGAACTTTCTGCTCATTGACGGTATTACAGCAATCTTCAGCGTTTCTTTCCTCATATTCCTGGGGTGGTTCTTCGCTTCCAGTATTGAGTGGATACAGGAAGTCGTCAAGGATATGCGCATTATCTTTGGCGTGGGCGTGATAGCCGTCGTGGCGTTCGCAGTGTTCATCAGAAAACGTCGCCGGAACAAGCAGAGACAATTTTTCACTTGAATGCCCTGCGCGAACTGTTAACCGAGATTGGACACACGACCGTGAACATCGTACTGGCACCGGATTCGTACAAAGACAGCTTGAGCAGTCCGGACGTATGCCGGATCATCGCTGAAGCTTTCCGCAACGTCTTTTCTGAAGCCTCCATCGCCAGCCTCCCTATGGCAGACGGAGGCGAAGGCACTTTAGAGGCCACCGTAAGGGCCACTGGCGGAAGTATTCGACCGACCACGGCAACAGACCCGCTGGGAAAACCAATAACCGCCCGATACGGCGTTCTCGGCGATGGCCTCACCGGCGTCATTGAAATGGCGTGCGCCAGCGGATTGGAACGGCTTGATTCAAATCAACGCAACCCGGTACATACGACAAGTTACGGCACAGGGGAATTGATCGCGACTGCTCTGAACGAAGGACTGGATGACATCATCGTGGCCATAGGAGGAAGTGCAACGGTCGACGGAGGAACCGGCATGGCTCAGGCCCTCGGCTATCGTTTTCTCGATGATAACGAGCAGATATTGGAGCAAATATGTACCGGAGAAACATTGGGCAAAATCAGCGGTATTGATGCCTCGGCAATACATCCGCGATTAACAAAGGCACGCATCCGCGTAGCCTGTGATGTGGAGAATCCATTGCTGGGAACAAATGGGGCAGCACAAGTATTCGCCCCTCAGAAAGGGGCGAACGAATCGCAGGTTGATCTCCTCGATAAAGGGCTTCAGAATATTTGCTCCGTATGGGAAAAGCACGGCTTGGATTCGTCCCCCGACAGCACCGGAGCGGGAGCCGCAGGTGGACTTGGTGCAGGACTTCGCGCATTCTGTAATGCCAGCCTCGTACCGGGGGTGAAACTCGTATCCGAAATCGTCCACTTAGATGAACACATCCATAAGGCTGACATCGTTACGACAGGCGAAGGCAGAACCGATTGGCAGACATTCAGCGGTAAGGTATGCCACGGAATCGCTCGGGAAGCACACAATCACAATACGCCCGTCATCCTCCTCTCCGGAACGATCCGATCAGAACGAGAGCTGTTGGAAAAACTTGCGGCCACTTATACAGCCACCTTCAGCGTTAATCACGAGCTGCTCACATTGAATGAGGCGCTACGCGCAACAGAGGAGGAACTTTACTACACCGCGCTCAACGTAGCCCGGACCCTGCAACTTAACTTGTAAACAGTGGCCAGAACACAAAACGGCGCGAGCCGTTACAGCGTCCACGTACAACGCATCTGTCGTAAAAAAATCACGCCCAAAGGGCGTGTTTTTTACTGGGCAAACGTTAAGATATGGTACTGGTCGGTAAACCTATTTGTTGATAATTATTGGCTGACCGTTGAATTGGAATGAGGACGCCTCAGTCACCCCGTCGCGGCGGGGCTGGCAAAGATTAACACAGAAGGTTCATTATGATGGATAAAGGAAGGCTTCATATGCTTCGAAAAAGTTTTATTCCCCTTATCGCGCTGACATTCCTCATCGGTTGTACCATGTTCCCCGGCGGGCCGGAAGAGAAAGAACCGGAGCGTAAGAAGGAACTCTCTATGGGCGTACGCCGGAAAACCGTCCCTGAAGAGACACCCGATAAAGCGAAATCTCTGAAAGAGCTCGAAGACGCGGACGAAGAAAACACAGAAGTTCAGCATGCCGCGGTTCACGCAGACATTACTGTTTCATCCACTCATACGGAACATTCCGGCGAACAGGCGGCTTCAGCTTTGGTGGACGGCGATCTTACGACACGGTGGTCGAGCCGATACGAAGCTCCTCAGCACATCGTGATCGAACTCGATCACGCCAAGAACATACAGGCGATCAACCTTCACTGGGAAACCGCCGCGGCGAAAAAATACGCCTTGCTCATTTCTGACAATGGCGAGAATTGGGAACAAGTGACTGAAACCACCTCCGACAAACTCGGACCGCGTGTGGACCGACTTTCATTCAATAGACTGGAAACGCGGTATCTTAAATTCGAACTCGAAGAACGATTGAATGCCGACTGGGGCTTCTCATTGTATGAAATAGAAGTAATTTCTGATGAATAAAGTTATGGATCGTTCATTATCCTAATTTTCGTAGTTGATTTTGTGGTTGCATATGCAAGGCAGCGAGACGAAGCTGTAGCTCGTTGCCACTCCGCTTCGCTCCGTTGCT
>CAJXKU010000209.1 GCA_913055945.1 uncultured Lentisphaerota bacterium
TATGTTGGGGAAAAAGAGTTTATTCAGATCAAATCAGCCGTGGTGCGGACTCATTGAAAGCGTTTACGCAGCATAACGCCGCGCACCACATAACGCATATCGGTACGAGCGTGAGTTCTAGTTGTCCCTCTGGTCGCGGTATGCGGACGTAGTTCCGGCGAACATACCCGCTCTGAAGGGCGGACCGACGAGACCGGGCGGCGAGAGCGGACTTGCAGTCCCTATACCCCGATGGCCGAAAAGTCCGCAAATACGGCATAAATCAGGAAGACCAGAACGATGAGGATTATGGCCGCTATTTTGGCCCCTTTCCACGGCGTCATGTCAACGGCTTTCACGTCTTCCTGTATCCACGGCTCATGACGAGGTCTGATCTTTCCTATAAGTACCATCAGCAATACAACGCCGATAAACGCAATTCCCAGAAAGTGGAATTCGTGAACGTAATCTGTAAGATACTTACTCCCCGGTACAGGTGCCACAGCGGCTTCCGTCCTGGCTGTTTCTATTTTTTCTGAAACCTCATCCTGTTTTTCGGGGCTGAGATTCGCGGTTTGAAGGATCTGACAAGTAGCAACCGCCGATTTATACTGTTCGTACGATTTCTCCACAGGCACTCCTTCGGGCGCCTCACCTGACACCGCCAGGAAGAAAGCATTCGGACGGGATGCAGCCTCATCCGCTTCTTGGTCCGACCCCGCACGCTCTTCGGCCACAATCGGCACTGTTACTGTTTCCGCTGTTTCGCCGGGCGCAAAGGTAACGTTCAGGTTTTCTCTGGGTTCGTAATCTTTCTCCGCTTCTGCAGCACCATCTACAGTCTTCAGCTTCAGGTTGACTTCTCTGTCCATAGGTTTGGTTAAATATACGTGAAATTTGGCAGCTTCACCTGATTCAGCCACCTTCGTATTCCTGACCAGAATTTTTGCGTCTTCTTCCCCCAGAGGAACAAAGTAACCAAGCGCGATCACTACGCACCCTGCGATCAGGCCTACTTTCGCTGCCGCTGCGGGTATCCTCTTACCTAAGAAACCGACAACCACCACCGCAAAGAGGGGTATAAAGTAAATACCGTTCATTTTTTGCAGGTACGCGAATATACTCTCAGTGTTCGCCAACAAGGGTGCAATAATCATTGAGGTCACAGCTATCGCCCACCCCGCTGCTTTCCCGGCATAAACGACGGATCTTTCGGAAGCGTCTTTCTTGATTATGTTTTTATAAAGCCCCAGACTGAACAGTGTTGTTATGGAGTTCAGCGCGGAGTTGAAAGAGCTCAGTATTGCTCCCACCATAACCGCGGCAAAGAAACCGGTTAAAGGAGCCGGCAGAACCGTTTGTACCAGATTGCCGTAGGCAGCATCAGGTTTGATTCCGTGCTTAGCGAACAAGGCAAAAGCGAGGATTCCGGGAAGAACCAGATACAATGGCCCCAACAGCTTTAACAGGCCGGTTAATAACACTCCTTTTTGACCTTCTTTAAGAGAGCTGGCCCCGAATGTTCGCTGGATGATCTGCTGATTTGTACACCAGTAAAAGAGATTTAAAAGTACGAGACCAGTAAACAGAGTGCTGAACGGTAAATCCGAACCGGACCCGCCGATAGAATTGAGCATATCACCATGGTTTTCGCTGAGCTTCGTCAATCCGCCTAAAGCCCCGCCGCCATCAGCGTAATGGACAAGACCGAAATACGGTATCAAAAGTCCCCCTACTAAGAGCCCGATCCCGTTAATAAGGTCTGACACGGCAACCGAGCGAAGTCCACCAACCACAGCATAAACTGACCCCGCCAGGCCTATAAACCAGACCGTTACCCACAGGGCCACCGTGGGATTAGGCAGGTTCAAAAGGCCTTGTACATCCAGCATCCTGCTCAAGCCCATGGCTCCGGAATAAAGAATGATGGGCAGCAGAATGACCGCATACGCTGCCAGAAATATGATATTGGTGATTACACGAGTCTGATGGTCAAAACGCGTTTCCAGTAATTCGGGAATCGTGGCGATACCGCTTCTGAGAAACCGAGGCAGGAAGAACAGTGCCATAAGAACCAGGGCAACCACAGCTACGACTTCCCATGCCATTACACATAAGCCGTTGATAAAGGCCGAGCCGTTGAGTCCGACCAACTGTTCGGTAGAAAGATTGGTGAGCAACAGAGACCCAGCAATAAACGGGAAGGTGAGTTTTCGCCCAGCCAGGAAGTAACCGTCAGAACTCTGACGATCCTGTTTATGCGTAATCAACCACGTGAGAACCGCAACAAGCCCCATAAACAAAATGAACGATCCGACAATAACGATCCGCATAAGTCAAATCCCTTTTCCGGTATTATTGTTTCGTATCCGATACCACTCCTGCTTGCGCTAACCTCCACGTACGTATTCTTTTCTTATTTACAGTAGAGGCCTCATTTTAACGCACGTTCCAGAGAAGATGCGTGCCGGGGCGGCAAAAAGCCCCCGAAAAGGCAGTCGCAGCATGCTCCCCTGCTTATCGCGATTGCTTGTTAAGAACGCTGTTGATCATGTGTTCCGTGGCGATGATTGCAGCTCTGAGCTGGTCGGAATCAACCCCGCGGGTTCGCAAGCCGTTGTCCCAGGTAATCCTGGTCTGAACCAACGCATCGGTGCGTCCGCCGGGTGGAATGCTTACTTCGTAATCGGAAAGGGAAGGTACCGACAGGCCCAAATCGTCAAGCATTTGTTCAAGTGCGTTCATGAAGGCGTCGTAGCCCCCGTCGCCGGTAGCATTCCCGTGCAGTATGTCCCCTTTGTAGCGTACTTTCACAGTAGCGGTGGGTACGACGTGTTTCGTTGTTGTGATTACGCAGTCTTCAATGGTCAGTACCTGTTCGTAAGGAGATTCAAGCACGTCCGTGATGATGTACGGCAGGTCTTCTTCTGTTATAACCTGTTTCTGGTCCGCCAGATCCACAATTCGCTTAAGGACGAGATTTTTCTGTTCTTCCGTAAGATCCAGTCCGAGATCGTCGAGGTTCATGTCCAGACTGGCTTTTCCCGAAAGTTTACCTAAGGCGTACGTGCGTTTTCGTTTGAAACGTTCCGCTCGCAACTTGGTCACGTATAATTCGCCCTTCTTATCACCATCCGCATGGATGCCGGCGGTCTGTGTGAAAACAGCATCGCCGCTTATGGGTTTGTTTACCGCAAGCCGGCGGCCGCTGAAGATCTCGACCATTTTGGCGCAGTCCACGAGCTCTTCTTCTACAACGTTATGCTCAGCTCCTTTCAGATCTCTGGCGGCAACTGCGACCTCGTCCAGGGGCGCATTTCCCGCACGTTCGCCGAGACCGTTCACGGTTACGTGCAACCCGGCACTGCCGGCATCCAACGCTGCCAGCGAATTCGCTGTAGCCAATCCGTAATCGTTATGAGCGTGAAAATCGAAATGCGTGTCGGGATATTTCTTCGTCAGCCTGCTCACACATTCGGCAACCTGCTGAGGAGACAGAATGCCGAGCGTGTCCGGCAGCATAATGCGATCGATGGGCATCTGGACCAGCTGTTCGATTAACCACGGGAGGTAATCATCCTGTTCCTGTTCCCCCTGCGACCAGTCCTCGGGGTAGCAATTGCAGGAGATGCCGTTTTCGTTACAATAGCGGACGGTCTCGTAGATCTGGTTCACATGTTCCTCCGGCGTTTTTTGAAGTTGCTCTTCACAGTGCCGGCGGGAACCCTTCGCCAGGATGTTCATCACGGTACCGCCTGCTTCACCGATCCAGTCGACGCTTTTACCCCCGTCGCAGAAACCTAAAACTTCCACCGAGTTGCCGTAACCAGCCTCTGAAGCCCACGATTGTATCTCGGATACCGCGCATTTTTCACCGCTCGAGACTCGTGCGCTTGCCACTTCTATCCGGTCTACAGCTACCCGGGATAACAGCGTTCGCGCGAGGTTGAGTTTTTCGTTAGGCGAAATGGCTACGCCGTGGGTCTGCTCACCGTCCCGGAGCGTGGTGTCCAGGATCTCGATACGATGGCTTTGTTTATACTGTGCCGTCACGTCTCGTTCCCGCCCCCTGTATCTGTCGATTTTTACATTACGAACTTGTTTGCAGATTCAACCCAGGCTGAACCGCACCTTTTGACCCGCCAAGGGCCTCTTTGACCGGTTTGAAACTTTTACGATGGACCGACGTGACACCGTGCGTTCGAATTGCGTCCAGATGCTGCTGGGTGCCATAGCCCTTGTGAAACGGAAATCCGTACTCGGGGAAGAACTCGTCGAGTTCTTCCATCATGGTGTCTCTTTTCACTTTTGCGAGAATGCTGGCCGCTGCTATGAGCCAGCTCTTACTGTCTCCTTTGACAATTGCTTCGGAGGGAACCGGGAGGTTCTTTACCGGTAATCCGTCTACGAGAGCAAAATCGCAAGGCTGCTTCAAGTCATTGACAGCTCTTCGCATAGCTTCATGGGTGGCTTGCAGTACATTTACTTGGTCAATCTCAGAAGCCGATACAATCCCGAACCCCGCGTCAATATGATGATCTTCCAGGAGAATTGCTGAGATTTTTTTGCGTTTGGCCGCGGTAAGTTTCTTCGAATCTCCAATATCGGCGGGAAGACTTTCTGCTCTGCTGCATACCACGGCACTTGCCACCACCGGCCCCGCTAAAGGGCCGCGCCCTACTTCGTCAATGCCGGCCAGACGCTGCCCGTATCCGCCCGATATTTCCTTCCGGAGAGTTGTTTCCACTGTTCCCACTTTTAACGCCGGGGAGGTCTTCGGAGACTCCGATAACACGTTCAGAAGTCAGGTTTTACGACGTTGCTGTTCAGAACTGTTGCCCTACGTTTTATGCCTTCCCTCAAAACGAACTGCCGATTGACGCGCAGACCGGGAGGCGGGAATATCCTTCGTCCCTCATTTCATCCCCGCCACGCGGCCTTTCTTCTCTCGTACATAGTACAGTTTCGATCGTTTGGACTTCCCCTTACGGACAACCTTTATGTCACTGATACGGGGCGAATCCAGGGGAAATACCCGTTCGACCCCCTGGCCATACGAAACGCGTCGTACGGTAACCGCCGGGTTCTTATCCCCGCCTTTTCTCGCGATAACCAGGCCAGTGAAGGGTTGTACGCGTTCGCTTCCGCCTTCGACAATCCGCACATTTACCCGGATGGTGTCGCCTACTTCAAATTCGGGAATATCTTCTCTCTGAGTTTCACGCTGGATTTTTTCAAGCTCGTTCATTTTTCACGCCTCCCCGTTGATGATTCAGGGTGTTCAGAATTATTTGTTTGCGTTTCCGGTTTGTTCTGCTCAAGCAGGTCCGGACGGCGCGCTTGCGTCCGTTGCCGCCGTTGATCTTCCCGCCATCCGGCGATCTGTCCGTGATCGCCGGAGAGCAATACCTCCGGAACCTGCATGCCGCGAAAAGTCTGCGGTCTGGTGTACTGGGGGTAATCCAATAATCCGTCGGCATCAAATGATTCGTTTTCTGCCGAGGCAGGCGACCCCAGTGTCCCCGGCAATAAACGGACGACGCTGTCCACCACCATCATCGCAGCAATATTGCCGTTTGTCATAACAAAGTCGCCTACGGAAACTTCCTCGTCAACCAAGGCTTCCCGCACACGCTCATCAACGCCTTCGTAATGGCCGCAGATCAGGATCAGGTGTGGCTCCCCAGCGTAATTTTCGGCCAACCTCTGGGTATACCGCGTTCCCTGCGGCGTCAACAGTACAACCCTTGTTCGTTCAGCATCCGTTAAATCCTCAACAGCCTCGAAAAGCGGCTCGGGCTTCATAACCATGCCCGCTCCGCCGCCATACGGGCGATCGTCTACAGTGCGATGTCTGTCATGCGTGTAGTCCCGTAGGTTGACGATTCGCAGATCGACAATACCGTTTTCTCTCGCGCGTGCAATCACCGACTCGTTCAATGCGGACGTATAAGAATCCGGAAAAAGCGTTATGACGTCTATACGCATCTTTACGCGTGTTAATCCAACACGTCAACCTTCGTCCGCCGGTACGGTGAATGCACAGACGCATCGCTTACCAGAGAACGTATCGCGCTTATCGTTCGCCCGTTGCGACCGATG
>CAJXKU010000210.1 GCA_913055945.1 uncultured Lentisphaerota bacterium
AAACCCGATCGTTGAAGGCACCGGCAATATCTACAGGGAAACATTGTTTCGGCTTTACCGTGGCTCCCCAGTTGACCACGGTTCCCGAAGCAGTCCGCCCGTCGACGTCGATCATAACTTCATGCCGGCCTGGCAACAGTTCCTGTGGATTTACCGTTAACTCATCACTTTCGCTGTCTGCCGGCAAGGCGATGTCAAGTTCTCCCTGCCAGTCACCGACCGAGACCACGATTGGACCGTTGATCGTGTTACCGGTATTATTGCGGATTTGGAATTGCAGTTGTCCGGCGTCATAGCGCGGGGTTTCACGCCCGTCGTAGCCAGTAACAATCTCGAGGACAGGTTGCACCTCGAACTCGACCGGCATCCACCAGATCCATTCACCGTCACAGACCTTGGCGAAAAGCGTCTTGTGCCCTGGGCTGGATGTCACAACCGCCGAAAAACCGTGCGTGCCGATGTCACTATTGCTTACCACCCGCTGCGGGTCTGCGATCTCTTTGACTTCCGCCTTCCCGGTCGAAACGTTTAGCGTTTCGCCGGTACATATCCTTTCCGGGGCATCAATCATGGCCGGCATCTCCCCCTGCCAATCCAGAACGATGTCCAAATGTTCGGCAGGATCGGCTTTAATGCAGACACGGGGGACTCCAATAGCATCTTCTACGTTTTCGATGTGGGCAGGCGTGCCGTCGACCGTTGCTGCGACGCTCGTGCCGCGTGCTTCCACAACCAAATTGACCGAAACCGGCTGCGGAAATGCGGAGGCAACCGTGTAGTGATCGGTTCCGTGTTTACGTTCAAATCGGTAGCTGATCGACGGATGTTTAAACGATGCGTGATTCCAATCGGCGGGCCACCCCGGCCGGATCGTCACTATGTCTGCCAGCGTATCCGGCACCACGCCGAAAAGTCCCTCGACCATAGTGCGGCTCAGGATTCCGACAGTATCACCGAAATCGCGGATACATTCGCTGCGATAAGCATCGAAGCTCAGCGTCATGCCGGCATTACCGGGGCAGATACCGCGGAACATGTTATCCAGCGCCGTTCCCTTGAATATATTCCAAGCGTATTGGAAATGGCCGGACTGCCAGGCTGCCAGTGCCATATGGTAGTTTTCCTCGGGCGCAAAATTGTTGATCGACCACGAATACGGCATCCAGTCGGACAGTGACATCACTGCCCAGTCGCCTTCCGATACGCCGGGACCGTGCACCGGAATATGGGGCAAACGGGTTTCCACATCCCGGAGCATCTGCCAAGACTGCAGTGGATTCGGTACTTCAGAGTCAATGGTGTGGTAAGCCGTCCAGATCGCGGCTGATGGATGTGCAAGCTCCAGTCCCCAGGTATCGCGATACTCGGCATAAGCGCCCTGCTCCTCCAGCCAGAGCCGTTCCTGCATTGCCGAACGGATGCGTTCCGATTCGGCTTCGTACGCGTCCGGGTCCTCGCCGATCAAGCGGGCAATGCGAGCGGCCATTTTGTTGTGATAATAGTTATACGCCGAAGCATGCGTCGCGCCGCCCCCCGAGTACTGCAGGGCATCACTGGCCCAGATACAGGGCCAGGCTTCGTACAATCCGCCACGGTCAAAGCAGCGCTTTTTCCAGGCCAGATGACGCTTCAGGTTCGGCCAGACTTGTTTCGCGTATTCCACATCACCAGTCCACAGCAAATGACGCAGAAGTGCATCGAACAAAACCAAGTTCATGTCGTAATGCGATTCCTGTATCCAACCCTCGCTTTCCCGGGTGGGGTGATCCTGGTCATCAACTGGGCTGGTAATCTGCTTGGCAAGACTGCTGTCAATGTGGCCGCGACTCCGTTCCGGCCACCCCAGTACATCGCCCGTGTATCCGCAACGCCAGCCTGCCATCGGCCTTCGCCAAGCCACGTTTCCGTGCATGTACCAATCACCGTTCCATAACGCATCGGCGGCAACGTTCAGTGCGGGCACCATTGCGTTGACATAAGGATCGGGGGTCTCCACTGAAACCTGCGCAGCAATCTCCTGCTTGGCGGACACGCTCTTTGTAAACAATTCTGCCAGCTTATCTGCAGTAACCGTTTCAGCCTGGTCGCTTGTCAGGGCGATATAGAATGGCCTGTCTTCTGCCAGGGAAACCCGCCCTGTCACCAACGGTTGTTTATCGCCTGCGGATGACAATAATTGCGTGGGCTTATCCCACAGCGCGGCATCGGCGGTTTTCATGCCGTCGGCGCTGGAGACTGCCCCGGTGACGCTGATCTCGCCGGACTGTAATACGAACCGGTTGTCGTCCAGTGCAAAGTGATTGTTTTCGCAATCCTCGCCCTGCAGGTCATACCGGCTGGCAATATCCGTATACCCGATATCGCCTTTGAAATCCACTTTCCCCGTCACGCCCCCGTAGGCCCAGACCAGTTCCGCGGTCACAGTTCCGCTCTGCTTGACTTGCACCAACGCGCCGGTCCGGTCGTCGGCCGGCACGGCGTCAATCGTCAATTCACCGTCCCCCAACATGGCGTCGCGTACCGTATACATCATCCGTCCTTCTGCATAGCGGGCGGTCACCTCATCAGCGTTCAGTAGCCATTTCGCTTTTTTCCCAGTGGCGATGCCCAATCGCAGCACTCCCCCTTTGCCGGGCAGATAAAAAGCAAACTCCGGCCTATCACCGGCATCGAAGCGTGCCCCGTGATGACCGATATAAAGCGGTCGGTTAAAGCGTTCCGTACCGTTTGTGATCACGAAACCGCCGTCATCGGGCATATAGCGCATCGGCCGGGCCGTCTTGTGGGCAAGCACCGGTTGCGGCGCCTCATTCACGCCAGGCCGAAGCTCCACATGCTTTCCACCAGACCTCAGTAAACGCCTGATCTGCTGCGCAAATTCCAGTTCCGTGTTTCGGGCTTGATCTAACGGCAGCAGTTCCAGCAAACTTCTGCCCCTCCACGACTTGAAATTCCGCGTAGAAAAGCGAGTGTCCCCTGTGTAATCAATGTAATTTGGTAAACACCAAAAGGAGACACTCGCTTTATGAATATACAGCCTCTTCTGACTCCATGCAAACGCGCCGATGCCGATCTTCAAATTCACCTTTCCCAGGACGAAGATGTAATGGAAATCTACTGGGGCACCGCGCTGCTTCAGCGTGTTCCGCGTGACCCCTCCAGTGTACTTTGCCGCGCCATGGCTGGAGTTCTGGTCAATCTGGGCTTCCCTTTTTCAGAGCTTGAGAAATGCTTTCCGGTATGTGATAAGACGTTGCGCAATTGGGGCAAAGCGCTGAAAGCGAAAACTGCCGAGCAGATGCAGGCTCTGTTGTCCGGGCACACAAAGCGCCGGCATCTTTCACCGGAGCACCGACAGTATGTGTTCCGACGTTACGCTGAACTCAAAGATAACACTGGGAACTATCGGCAGCAAATATGCGATGAACTTGCTCGCTATTGGCAGATCAGTATATCGGGTGAGTCCCTCCGTCCTCTGTTCCGCGAAGTCGACGGCATGGAAGGTGCGACCCATGAGGAACCCGAGGAGGAGAACAAGGATACTGCTGACTGTAAACAGGACAACAGCCAAACTGCCGACACGGCAGAGGTTGGCGGTCCTCGGCCAGCCGAGCCGCAGGCCGATCAGGAGCCGTTACGGAAAAAAGCTTGCGCGGAAAAGCCCGAAACCGAGCACTGCGAAAATGAAGCGCGCAAGGAAAGTTCCGTCTCCCCGAGCCCGCCTCCGCCTGTGACAATAGATACCGCTGTTCTGCACCGCAGATGCCGCAATGCCTGTTTTTCGCACCATGCAGGGCTGTTCACGTTGCTGCCCTGGCTGCAGCAGACCCTGGTTGACACTGAACCTATGATACAGCAATTCGCTCTGCAAATCCTCGCGGGTGCTTCCAACTGGGAGCAGAGCAGGCAACTGGATTTCGACGGACTGGAGCTGCTCTGCTCTCCGATTACGCGTACGCCGCGGGTGCAGAGCCAATGGTTCAAAAAGAACGCCTTCTCGGAAAAAATCGAACAAGTGTTTAAGAGGAATGCCGGCCTGATCAATATGACAGCAGGACGTATTTTCTACCTCGATCCGCACACCGAGAAGTACACCGGTAAATTCAAAACACTTCTGGGCTGGTGCGGCAGTATCCATGGCGTCGACAAGGCCCTGCACCTTGATTTCATCCACACTGAATCCGGAGATCCTTGTTATGTGCGGCACTTTGACAATTACGAGGATCTGCGGCAGCGTTTTCTGGTAAGCCGCGAACATTTCCGAGCCCTTTTCCCCTATCCGCCGCCGGCGCTCATCTGGGTGGCAGACCGGGGTATCTGGGCAGTGTATTTTCTGCAGTATATCGCTGCCTTGGGCGACGAATTTGCAACATGGGAAAAAGGCTACAGGAAAGGAGACTGGAAACTTGACGATGTGGTGGACCGCGGCAAATTCACCAAGTGGCGCATCCGCAACAGTCGCGGCGACCGGCGTAAGTACAGATTCCGCTGGTATGAACAGCAGTGGGACAAAGTCGCCGGCGGCAGAAGGTTCATTGTTCGGGCAGTCAACCCCGAGGGACGCTGTATCGAGGTATCGATCGTTACAAATGCTGCCCATTTAAGTGCAGAGAAAATCATCTGGCTTATGTTCAACAGATGGATACAGGAAAACGATTTCGGTTACCTGAAGCAACACTTCGGCATAGGCGAACTCACCGAGCGCGGCTTTGATTCTTACGCCGATATTGCGGACGAACTGCAGGATCGCCGGCAGGAAAGCAGCCAGTACAAGAACACCCGCAACAGGAAAAAACAGCAAGAAAAAGAACTGTCTGAAAAACTGTTGAAAATGCGTCCACTTCAGGAACTGCCCACCCTGGAGGAACTCCACCGTCAGGAAAACGACCTGAAACAGGAAATCCGGCGCTTGCAGGCCGAACTGAAAAGCATCCGTGCCGGGAAAGAGCATAAACAAAACCGCCCCGTGCTTGACCGCGTTCAAAGTCATATAAAAGATTTAAAACAAAGCCTCAAACAGAAGAACAGGCTCAAAAAGCAAGCGGAAGAACGCGACAGAATGGAGTCCGAAGCGCGTGCTATAGAACAGAAGATCGCAACACTGAAAAACGAGCTGCAAGCCATTCCCCGCACCGAATCCCGGCTCCAGGCTCTTATCGATAAAGAATATGTCCGGCTGAAAATGCGAAGCAAGCCGCTTGCTGATGCCGTGCGCATAACAGCCCGAAATATATTCATTCAGCCCCTGGGCATATTCCGCGGCATCTGGAATAACCGCCGCAATGACCACGCCGTGCTGCGGGCGATAACCCGCTCACCGGGACTTGTCATTCCCCACACCGACAGACTGGAGGTTGTCCTGTATCCACAACTGAATCTCCAACCCGCAGAACGGCAAAAGATATACCGCATGCTGGAGATATGCGAACACCGGATCAGAGAAATGCAGAATGAACAAACCGATCCACCCATCGTATTTAAATTATGCACATCGAACAGAGAGATGATGCACTGCCTGGTTCAGAAAGGATGAAACGTGCGCTTTCAAGCCCGAAACACGGAACTTGAATTTGCGCGGCAAGTTTTCAGCAACAAGGGGACGTTACTGAGTTCTGATGCATATTGGTATAGGCTTTCGAGAAGCCAAAATCTTTGGCGTACGCTTCCGCTTTTCCGGAATCGAGATGACAGGCGGCAACCAGATTCAGTCTCTGCTTTTCGCGGCTGCAATGCAAAAGGGAGACTCCGTGGTTCTTCCGCGAATGATGACCACACCCTATGACTGCGATATTCAAATTGCTCATGACTGTTTTTTGTTCCAATTATCACGTCACTATTAAAACGTTAACAATCGTTATTCCAAACGTTATTAACGCACCTGCTCTATTTCTTCCACCCTAACACAGGCTAGACGGTCCGCGAAAAGGTATATGACGTGTTTTTGAGTTCAACCTTGTCCCGAACTATATTCCATTCTCTGTCAATTCATTAAAAACGACAGGATTTCGGTTCGGGACAAGGTTCGGGACAAGGTTCCTCGCAGCACAAATCCGGGGCGCCACCCCTTATCACGGAGGCTCT
>CAJXKU010000211.1 GCA_913055945.1 uncultured Lentisphaerota bacterium
GTCCAGCGGGACAAGTACATCCTGGATGTTGACGAGACGCTGAACGCAGTTCTCTCATACGAGGGACTGCGTCCAGCTTGACGATTACAGCGTGGATGCTTACGACACGCTGAATGCAATTCCTAAACGCCGTTTGACACGATGAACGCAGTTTTCTCATACGAGTACCGCAGGCTGTCTTTGGACTGCGCCACGCTCTTTGTAGCGCTTTGCGTTCAGCGAAGGTTCGGCACCCCCTCACAGCCAGCCGGTCAATTGCGCAAGACGTTTGACGTACTGAACATAATTGGGCCACGATACGTCCGGGGGCACAGCATGGTCGCAGGAGGGGATGTATCCGCCCCCGTCAATGACCGGTTTTAAGCGCTGCAACTCCTGCTCCAGAACACCCCCACCGGCTGCCATGGCTCGTTTGTCAATACCCCCTCTGAAAGCCATTTTTTGTCCGAATCTTTCACGGTAGGCCACGATATCGTTTCCGGCTGCCACTTCCAACGGATCACAGGCGTTTATCCCTGCTTCAATCCATATGGGGATCAACTCCCCCACGTATCCGTCAGAGTCAACCGCATACACCGGAACATCCATCTTCCTGACTACATCGCCCCACTCGCACCATACCGGGAGAAGTTTTTCCCGCACCATTGCGGGCGAGATCATAGAATAGTTTTTGTAGGCCATGTCTTCCTGAATCCGGATGCAGTCCGGAATGACGTATTCAGACGCCCGTTCCAGAAGACGCGCAATATAGTTCTTCCAGAATGTCAGCATGTCATCCACAAGCGCGGGCTGATCGTAGAAATATATACAGAGGTTCTCAAAACCGAGCCATTCGCGCAACTGCCAGAAAGGCCCGTGGACGTTGATCTGAATCGGCCATGTTCGTTCTCTGAGCGTTTCAGCGCGCTCTTCTGCATCCTCCGGAAGTCTGGAAGGATCTTCGGCATCGTATCTTGTCTGCATAGATGCCCAATCCTCCCGGTTCTCAACAGGACATTTAATCCATCGTCGAGTACAAAAATCCTTTGCGTTCCGCAGATATTCGACACTGAACTCCTTACCGATTTCACACACATTACCTTTCCAGTCCTGTACAGTGCGCGACTCCTCGTGTTCCTCCAGAACTTTCTCGTCAAACTCCGGCATCATAGTGTGTCTGACCGGAAAACCGGGTCCCCCCGTGGGCAGTTCCAGTTTTCCCCCGGCCTGCCGGTACGCGTAAGCATTGTAGTCCTCCACATTACCGGGGAGGCCTTGTTGATGCCAGTTTTCCCGGGTGGATTCACGGGCGCCGCCCGGTTGTAGAGGAATCCGATCCGGTTTTCCAAACAATAGAGTCTCCAGAAAACGTTCTCTTTGCGTCATTACTACTCCGTTTCCTTTCGTCATGCAGTGTTTCTCCCTAAAGAAAGAGAAGGAAAACACGAGAATTCTGCGACTGTCATTATAAATTTAACTTTTCCCGAAGGTCAAAACCTGTTGGAAGAACCGGAAAATTATCCAAAGTATTCGGTTTTTTTGTATACATCCGACACCTATTTCTAACTCTTCAGATGTTATATTTCACTATCATCAGTTGGCTGAAGCACCCCAATGAAAGGATACAATAATATGTATACCCGTACCCCTGCATTTATCCAGCGTTATGAACAGAACCCCGTACTCAGCTGTAAAGACGTACCGTATGAGACCGGACTTGTCTTCAATGCCGGTGTGGCAAAATGGGATAACCAGTATGTCATGATTTTTCGGAACGACTTAGCGGACATGCAAACCCAAACCCTGCATCAGGGTCATACCAATCTCGGCATTGCCTGGAGCCCTGATGGTAAACAATGGGAAGTGCCCGACACCCCGTTTCTTTCTCAAGAACAGGCCCGAGAAAAATGCCGTGCGTTTCATGAACCGCGGTTCGGGGATCAGGAGATCAAGCGTGTGTATGATCCGCGCATTACCGTTCTGGGTGACGCCGCGTACCTATGCTTTGCCGCCGACACCCCACACGGTATCTGCGGAGGTGTGGCTGACCTCGGCGACTTTGATCGGTTCGACGTGCTCAGTCTCAGCGCACCCGACAACAGAAACATGGTCCTCTTTCCGGAAAAAATAAACGGCAAGTGGGCTCGCCTGGAACGCCCTTTTCCCATTTACGGCCGTCCCGGCCCCGAAAACTTCGATATCTGGTACAGTGAATCGCCGGACGGCATACACTGGGGACGTAACCGCCTGGTACTGGGAAGCGAAGAAGTGCCGTACGTTAACAACAAAATCGGTCCTGCAGCCCCGCCCGTCAAAACTGAGAAAGGATGGCTGACCACTTTTCACGGCGTTTACAAGGACGAAGAAACACCATTGAATGCGTGGCACGAAAACTGGTTCAAGACTTACTACGCCGGATTGATGCTTCTGGATCTTGAACGTCCCTGGAAAGTTATCGGCATGATGAAGGAACCGTTGCTGGTGCCGGAGACGGAACACGAGTTGAAAGGTTTTCGGGGAAGTGTCATTTTCCCTGGTGGCATGATTTCGGAACCCGACGGCACCGTCAACATTTATTACGGGGCGGCAGACACCGTCGAATGTTTGGCCAACGCTCACGTGGATGATCTGCTATCTCAGTGTACCCCGTTGGCGTAGACGACGCTTTCTGACTTCGTGTCTACGAGACATCTCACTATGAGCATATCGTGAATTGATGTGATGTCCATTAATGGAAATATTGCCGTCGCTTATCCTGTTTACTCATGACACAACTTTTTTAAATAAAACCAGGTCGGCGTTTTGGTGCCGTCCTGCCGGATCAACCAGAATCCTTTCAGGTCGTCATTGTTTTTCACCGGTGTGCTGACAGCCTCGTTGCAATAAAGTTGCCAGTACACGATCCAGGGCGCACCGTATTGGCCCGCGACCTCGAGTGTGTCACGAGTCAGTCGCAGCACAGTCCGGGGGGCTACCGAATTCTCCGGAAGCCCGAATTCCCCCACATATACAGACGGATCGAATCGCCCTTCTCCTTTCATGTGCGCCTCGATGAACGACAGTGCGGCACGAAACTCGGCGGGATCCTCCTGTGTATCATATGCTGAATACGAGACCATATCAAGCGCCACGTAAGGGAGGACCTCGGTAGTGACACTCGGCATATTTTTATGCATACTTCGGGCGGGAAGGTTAACTTCAATGGCATGGATCACTCGAACGCCGTTCTCCCCGACTTCGCGCCGCGCTCGCTCGACACCTTCCTGACGTGCACGAGCCCACTTTATGTAATCATCATACCGCGACATGGGCGGAACCCGGTCGGGTTTGCGTTTGCCTTTTCCGTAAAGAATCTGCCAATCGCTTTCCCAGTTCTGGAGCACGAAGGTTTTTCCGCTTCCCGCATACTCGGTCAAAAGGTGTCTGGTAAGCTGGTAGAATTCCTCTCGAACGGGGTCCGTATCGGTGTGGCTTCCTTTGAGAGAACGAGTTTCCAATATAAACGTCGCAAAATCCCGTGAAAGAACCTGCTTGTAAACGTCCGTTTGTGCAATATCGGCCAGTGACTGGGCGTCCGGCCATTCCGTGTGAAACGGATACGTCTGATCAACGGCATACAACCAGAGCTTGATCGTAGAGGTCCCCAACTTCTCCAGGCGCTCGGCCCCTTCCAGGAGAAAGGGATCTTTCGTGAAGTGATACATTCCGCCCGCATGTGTGACCCCCGCTCGCTGGGCCAACTCCCTCCGCGTCACAAGTCGCTTTTGTGCTAGCTTTGAAAAGCGCGCTGAATTCATGATTTCCGCCGCCCTGGTAATCATCGTTTGGCCAGCAGTGTTACTGTAAAACGACGGTGATTCAATTCCCGCAATGAGCCAGCGTGAACCTTCAAAGCGATCGTCCAAATGCGAAAAAACACTGACAAGCTGACGCTGATGATGGTCCGTGTTGGCTTCGGCTCGCCACAGATCGATGAACACTGACTCCATGGCCCTCGGAACCTCGAACGGTGCCCAGCCGGAAACCGGTTGATTGAATTCCATCCGATTGCCCGCTTGTCCAGCCGCTTCCGTCGGCAACGCGACGTTAATCTGATTGAGCTGCCAGGTGTCGAATTGGTGGCTTATGCCAAAGTGGTCAAAATGATATGGGCGGGGCATCGACACATCAAGCCGGGACACATTGTCCAAATAAACCTGGTGATTCCCGGATGCGCTGGAGGTCTTGCCTTCTTCAAGGCCCAGGGCTATCGCTTTGATGTCCCGAGCCCTTAGAGCCTGGAAGTCAGCTCCGTGAGGTCGGGTCATGGGCAGCACTGCAAAGCTTATCGTGTGAAATTTCCATTGTGGCGTCAGCTGAATGGTCGTTTGGTAGCGCCGCCCTTCCTTCGCCTCAACGTAAACTTCGACTTCAGGGGTGTCGCCGTCACCTCTGGCCCAAAAACCAAGCCCAGTGGCGCCGGTCAGCGATGTCGTTTCGACGTCGTGCTGGAATTTTTCCCAGTTCTCGACGCTTCGAAAATCGAAGCGAAGCGCCGACTCCCCGTCCCGTTCTGCTTCAACGATCTTTGAAGCGCCGGACTCTTTATAACTATAAACCTGCCAGGAATCAACATTATTCTCACTGCATGCCAGGAGCAACGAGCGTATGTCCGGATGAGCTCCCATATAACGATCAAACCGCTCGCGATTTAAATAGGTACCCTTCAGCTTTTTGGTTGGTTCCGTAAAGGGGGTACCGCCGAGCAGCAAGAGGTCACCTCCGGATTCAGCAAACCCTGTCAGCCAGTCCACGAGTCCAATGGGTGTCTGCGGGCTGTTGGGAAGCAATAAGGCGTCCCACCGAGCCTCCTGGGGTTCGTTCTTCTTCAGATCTTGTGTCGATACCATGTCGACTTTGTCATATACCGTGTTTAGATTCTTGGCCAATTCCTTTACTGCTTTGTGCTCATAGTCGGGCGTTTTAGCCGTCAGGATCGCCAGCTTTTCAGCCGCTGCAGTGGCCCGCGGTGAGAAACCAACCGCGAAGGATAGACTGAACAAACAGATCAAAAAGAATACAATGTAATGAGCACGGATCACGAAATTCCCCCCCTGAAATTACAGTTTGCAATTTTAGTGACAGAAACTGATTCGGTGAGTAAGCATCCCAGAGCAAATTGCTTTCTAATGAGCTTGATCAGATTATATCATTGGGTATAGGAAAATTCAAATCCTTTGTCTAAACTCGCTCCCGCAAAGGATATTTCAGTAGTTCACGCTGCGAGTCCAGGCAGTGCACAGGGGTAAAGCCTCATACCAGCGTCTCGCCCACACAAGTGTGCGATACCCCGGGAAGAGAGACAAACGGCGAAACAATGATATATACGCGCTCAACGCAATTGTCTCATGCCAGGGGCGAATGAAAAACAGGACAGTTTTTAAGACGAAAAGATGAAACCTTTTATAGAATCAACAATATTCCACCGCGTTAAAGTCGTTGACTTTTGATTCATGGGTGATGCAATATTTATTCAGTTTCCCGATCCATTCCCTAAACATTTGGCGGACGATGGAGTCCAGTTTACGATCATATATTCCCGAATTGCACCTTATGGCTCAATCCCGCGGATCCACTCTCACAATACGTATATCTCATACTATGCCTACGCCGTTTTCAGCGTTTACCTGATGGAAACAACTCTCTTCGTGACATAAGATGATACTGAAGGTTTCGGCACAAGGGGGGAACAAAACAAACAAAAATTAACCAACAAGAGGGAGGAGATGATTATGGACATGCCGGAAGTCACAGCCTGTGAAGTAACAAGTTGCGCGTACAACCGGAAGAACGAATGCCATGCGCTCGCTATCACAGTGGGGGATCCGGGTTCACAGAAGTGCGATACATTCTGGGACTCGGACATGGAAGGTGGAGACGAAATGCAGAAAGGCCATGTGGGTGCCTGCCACATGTCAAACTGCATGTATAATCAGAAGCTTGAGTGTCAAATCGACAGTGGAATCACGGTCGGCATGAAAGGGAAAGACCCCGAGTGTATGACGTTTAAAAGTCAGTGATGTAACGCAGATA
>CAJXKU010000212.1 GCA_913055945.1 uncultured Lentisphaerota bacterium
CGACATGCTGAATGCAATTCCTGAACGCAGTTTGACACGCTGAACGCAGTTCTCTCATACGAGGCACTGCGTGCAGCAAATCAGTTGAAGCCGGAATGTTTTATTTTTGAAACGCTGAACGCAGTTTGCTCCACACAGTGGTCTCACACCAGCCGTCGACACCGCAAACCATCAAAATCTGACGCTGGTTCTACTACGGCGCCGGATTTTCATCCAGAATCTTCAATCCCTTTTCCAACTCCTGATCTGACAGCGTTGAATCCTGTAACTGACCATCCAGGTAGTTCTGATAAGCCGACAAGTCCATCAGCCCATGCCCGCTGTAATTAAACAGGATACATCTCTCTTTCCCCTCTTCGCGTGCTTTTCGGGCTTCGCGTACAGCCGCTGCCACCGCATGACTCGTTTCAGGCGCACAGATCGCGCCTTCTGTCCTGGACCACAACAGCGCCGCGTTATAACACTCAAGCTGATCAAGCGCCAACGGATCGACGAGGCCCTGCTCAACAGCATGACTGACCAGCGGCGCCATCCCGTGGTAACGCAGTCCACCGGCATGGATACCGGACGGCACGAATCTGTGGCCGAGCGAATGCATCGGCAGCAATGGCGTACTTTCCGCACTATCCCCATAGTCATAGGCGAACCTGCCCCGCGTCATCGTAGGACACGCCGTAGGCTCTACACCAATCACGTCTATATCTGAACCATTGACCTTTTCCGAGAGAAAGGGGAATGCCAAGCCGGCGAAATTACTCCCGCCGCCGCAACATCCGATCAGCCTATCCGGATGCTTCTCACCGGCCTGCTGCAGCTGTTTCTGTGCCTCCAGCCCGATGACCGTCTGATGCAGCATCACATGATTCAGCACGCTGCCGAGCGCGTACCGGGTTTCGCCTTTCGGGTCACCCACTGCTTCCTGAACAGCCTCACTGATCGCTCCACCCAGCGTACCCGGGGTATCAGGATTCTCAGCAATCATTTCCCGACCGAACTCCGTAGTTTCGCTCGGACTGGGGACGCAATCAGCATTCCATACACGCATCATAATCTTACGTGAAGGCTTCTGATCAAAACTGATCCGCACCATAAAAACTTTGCAATGAAGCCCGACGAGCTGGCACGCGAAGGCAAGGGCACTTCCCCACTGACCTGCCCCCGTCTCAGTCGTAAGCTGCTTTATGCCCGCCTGCTTATTGTACCATGCCTGCGCCACGGCAGTGTTCGGCTTATGACTGCCCGGCGGACTTACACTTTCATCCTTATAGTAGATCCGGGCCGGTGTGTCGAGTGCCTTTTCAAGGTATACCGCCCGCCGCAACGGCGTCGGCCGCCAGCGCGCGATAATATCCCGAACCTCCTCCGGGATATCGATCCAGCGCTGATCGCTCATCTCCTGCTCGATAAGATTCATCGGAAAAACGGCAGAGAGAGATTCAGGCGTGGCCGGTGTCCCGTCAGACGTCAACGGCGGATGCATCGCACCCGGCAAATCCGCCGCCAGATTGTACCATTGCTCAGGCAACTCCTCATAAGGCAGTGTGTAGAACGGTTTTTCCATCGCCGAAGGTCCTTTTTTCAGCTTGTTCCTTCCAGTACTGTCAGTTTCAAGCGACCTTAAGATGCCAACTTAAAACCAAAATTTACAAAAACAATTTTACATTGTTTCCGAATTTATACAATATAACCTACTGCGAGAACATCGCAGTTTTCTACCCGGCGAACCACTGCTTCTCTAAGGCAGACGCCTTCATTTACAACATCCTGCCTGATCTGCAAATATCGTTATCCCCCAGGACTTTGAGGTTCGACACGGTGTTGTCACAACACGCACGTTCAGACGCGTGGACAGAAATGCATGCCCCTTTTCAGAAAAAAATTTTCAGAACCGCCCTTGATCCACGGGCGTATGTATATTTTAGTACGTCTATCTTCGTTACAGCTCTTCCGAGAAGGAAACGGCCACAATGAACGCACCAAACATAGGCAGTATTGAGATCGGTAAAACTCCTCGCGTGATCGGGACCATCTCGACGATGTCCACGCTGGAGCATCACGAGTTCTGTACGTCTCCCCCTTGCCATATTGCCGAAGTCCGGCTGGACCAGATCGGCGTAGAATCACCGTGGCTGGAACATTGCAGAGCGATCGAAGACGCCGGCATCCCGGTCCTGGCAACGCTCAGACTTGCTGAGGAGGGAGGGGGTTGGGAAGGCGAAGATCAACAACGGCTGCCACATCTGCAAAAGGCGCTGGAACACCTTTCGGCCGTAGACGTGGAAGCTGCAAGCTCCATCCGACACGATGTGGCTGCTCTTGCGGCGGAGGCAGGGAAACCGGTCATTGTCTCCTACCACAATTTTCAGGAAACACCCGCACTGGAACAACTGGAGGAGATTCTGCGCGACATCCGGCAAACCGAGGCCCCCGTAGTGCCGAAAATCGCCACCATGCTGCGGGACGATACCGATATGCACAGATTATGTCGCTTTCTCGGAGACCACCGGAAAGATCTGTTATGCATTTCAGGAATGGGCGAACGCGGGATCAGAACCAGGGTCGTCTTTCCGTGTCTGGGTTCATGCCTTACGTACGGATTTCTCGACGATTCCGTAGCCCCGGGGCAGTTATCAGCACAGTATCTGGCTGCAACACTCCAGACCCTGCTTCCTCGTCATAATACCCGCTTCAGCTGTGCCTGAGCCGAGGTATCACTTGACCGAAAAGCAACGACGCCAACAAAAGTATCAACCCATCCGCCTAATCCAGGATCAGAGTTACCAGATGACGAATACTGTCAGCCACAAGCAACTGAACAAGCTCCGTTCTGCACACGGACGCCGGAAAACAGGACTCTCAGTGTGCGAAGGCATGCGCTGCTGCCGGGAATTGATAACCCGGCAACCAACCTGGGCGCGACAAGTCTTTTTCGACGAAGAGGCAACTGGTGATCCCCTCCAGGATCTGCGCGCCCATTGTCACGAGCAGGAAATCCCTGTTGAATCGATACCCTCCCGCGATTTCAAAGGTATTGCCCAGACGGAGACCCCTCAGGGCGTGCTCATTGTTTTCGCGCCGCCGAGGCCCGGGGACGTTGAAGCTTCCGCCTCGATAAAGCCCAGAGATCCCTTCCTTCTGATCCTCGACCAGGTGCAGGACCCCGGAAATGTCGGGACCATTCTGCGGACGGCGTGGGGGGCCGGATTGCATCAAATCTGTTTAACCAGGGGTACAGCTTCGCCTTTTGCTCCGAAAACAATACGTGCAGGAATGGGGGCTCAATTCGCGGTTACAACACACGTTTTCGAAGGACTGGACGCCGCATATGCCGCCGTCAAAGAGTCCGGTTACACACATGCGTGGGTAGCCGCGGCATCCGAGGGCTGCAGTTGTTTCAACACCGCGTTTGATTTGCGCGACAGTGCGCTGATCATCGGAAACGAAGGTGCCGGCACACGGCCGCCGGCGCATGCCGAGACATCCGCTGTCCACATTCCCATGCCGGGTTCGGCTGATTCACTCAACGTTGCTCAAGCAACCACAATCCTGTTATTTGACGCCGTGCGCCGCGGCATCCTTCCCGCTGAGGGGTAGGTGTCCTCAGTAAAACCGCCCTCGGATTTGTAAGGTCCTATTGAGCACACCTCCAGCAGCCAGCAGACGTTCGCCGCTTCGGCTATAGCCCACCCCAAGCCATTCGTCCGCGGCAGCGCCTCCGGCTGTACGTTCGGACGGAACCAGGTACCGACCTACGCGGACCGGCTGTGGGAGAACGGCGAGGAGGGCACGGTACGCCTGACCCTTGCGGACGTCGGCCAGACCGGCGTTTTTGCGAAAAAAAACGGCGGCGCCTATAAGCTTGTCGAGGCCACCGTCAGCAAGGTATGGGACGAGCCGCAGCTTGAGAAAAAGCCGGAAGGGCACTTCCTGTATACGCAGGCAGACGGGACCAGGCGCGTGTTCGAACGCATCTTCCAGAGAAGATGCGTATCAACTGCATATTCTAGGTTTTAACGCTTCAGGGGGTCTGAACCCAAAGGATTCTTCTGACCGTCAACTTCTTAGTTCACTACGCACGGCAATCGCCATATCCTGAATTTTTAACGATAAGCTCAAAACGGAACCTACACCTTTTCTACTCACTTGTCTTGATCATAGGCATATGATATTGGCCATCACCGAGTCCTCAATTAGTTCGACCGGGGACTACTCCTTCATTGGTTCGCCCTTTAACTCCTTTTCTCCGGCCACAAATATCTTGTCCTCACCGCTGTAGCTTTTGGAATTCCATTGATCATCCTGTTTGATAAATAATTTCGCGGCAGGATGAAAGTTATTAATCAAAATGGCTTGAGATATTCCTTTGGTCGGCAACCCGATACCACCCGTGTGTTCCCAGGTTTTGCCTCCATCTATCGTCTCCCATAAGCTCAGCTTGTCCGCCTCCCCCGTGGGGGTAACGTACACGCGGAAGGCTTTCGGACCGATTTTTTCCACATCCTGAAAGGGACCGAAAGGAACGGCTTTATCCTCCCACTGTGATCCGGTCCAGCGGGCGCACTGGGTCGTGGGATTATTCCAGAGTCGGTAGAACACGATCGGGGCGCCATTGTCCAGCGCCTGAGACAGCATTTTGAAGCTGGCTTCTCCGGTTTCCTTGACGAGACAATGTTCCACCATTTCCTCGTGCGAGATGGCCTCTCCCAGATCACTACCGTCAACGCTTTGGAAAACCTCTTGGTCGGGATAGAAGCGCGCGAAGTAAACGTTTTTCAGCGGGGAGTTCCCGCCGCCGTGCCGAAGGTGCCACACCAGTTGATACCGCCAGGTTGTCCCTTCGGGGCAGGGCTCTCGCGTAACATGCTGCAGGTAGAAGCCGCTGTTTTTGCCTTCGTGCTTTGTGCTGATGGCATCCTTGACAACCTGCCAAGTCTTGCCCTTGTCTGTAGATTTGAGATAATCGGCGTGGCTGCGTTTAGGGTTACCGCGCCCCCGATAGAACAGATAAAGAGTGCCGTCAGGGCCGGCCATCGGGCAGGGGTAGGTCGCCCTGACTCCTTTTATCACCTGGTGGCTCCACTTGCCTTTAATGCTCAGCGGCTCCGGCGAACGACAATGATGAATTTCGCCGTTGTGCCGCGTCCAGAAGACGTGCAGGTACTTGTCCGGCCCGAGGATCATCATCGGGTAATCGTGGTAGTCGCGGTTCCTGTAAGAATGAATGACAGCAGTCTCCGACCACGTTCCGTTCTCGTGGTCATACATTTTTACGCACGGGGCCATCTCCGGTCCGGCCCAGCAGACGAACGTCCGTCCCTCGGCATACAGACCGGCGTTGTGTGGACGTCGGCAACTGGAAGAACCGTTATCATCGATTTGTGTAATTGTAAACGGCTCTTCAGCTAAAATGTCACAGCCACAGGTAATAATGAACATGATCAGTACAAAATAAGTTAAGGTTTTATGACTGTTGATTGCCACCATTTGCTACCTCCATTTGTTATAACGGATCTTCCAAAGCACAGGAACGTGGTATGTATTGCAAGTGGTTAACATAGCACATTTTACAAAAGTAGAGGGTGTAGTTCGTTGTAACCACGTCGCCTTCCTCCTTTCGCGTACTTTTTAATATAACTATCATTCTATTGTGACAAACTCCTCAGTGATCACAGCGTTCCAGTCAATTCTGCCTCACCCCCTGAACACCAACCTCATACCACACACCAGGGGGGGGGGGGTAATCTGGAAGATCCGTTATAATTGATATATCAAGCTATACATTACTCGCCAGTATTGACCTTACCGTAGTTCACCAAAATCCGTTTTAAAATCAACTTTAATTCCAAAAATTCTACAGCGCATATGGGGGACACCTGAGGAAAAAAGTCACGAAAGTGGCGTTATCATCGAGGTTGCAGATTAAGGATATTGTCACGTACGAGCGTGACCGCCGGTGTAGCCACCGGATACCCCGGTATGAGACCACTGCGTGGAGCGAGACCACTGCGTGGA
>CAJXKU010000213.1 GCA_913055945.1 uncultured Lentisphaerota bacterium
CAGTTATCCAAGCGTCCGACCCCCACGCATTTCCTTGGACATCGAAATTTCCACTGTCACCATCTCTGTCATCTCCATTCCTATCACGTCTATACCAGCAAGGTCGCGGGTCGCCAATTTGCACGGATTGAGGATTATCAACTCCATCTTCATCTCGCTCATTAGCATCAGTATCCGGGTATGTAAATGTCATAACTGTAGCAGGACTGCTCCAGTCACCGGCGGAGTCGGTGGTATATTCGAAGTCGCCCGCGCGCGAGTACATCATCTGGCCTTTATACTGAACCGGCAGCATTCCTTTCTCGCCGGTAACGGCCACGTGTGTCTCGTTATTGGTCTTTTCAGTGCCCCCCGCCTGCCAGTTGAACCGGGTGCCCTGGGTGGCAGCGCCGTTGCCGGATTGGTTGATTTGCCCGGCAGAAGTACTGCCGCCGATGCTGTAGTATGCATCTGAAAACTGCGTCTCCGCCGCTCGGTAGCCGGGGGTCTGACTGTTCGACAGGTTGTTGCCGATGCTCTGCATCTGGGTGTTCTGTGCCAGCATGCCCGATGTTCCGATATCCAGTATTGAAGCCATGTTAATTCCTCCTCATTATTTTGGGTTCTCCGTCCTGTTTACAGATCCTGTATAGCTTTTTTCAACATATCGTTACCGGTAGTGATCGACCGGGAGTTTGCCTGGTAAACGCGCTGGGTTTTCAGCATTTCGGTGAATTCTTTCACCATATCGACATTGGATTGTTCGAGCGTTCCCTGTTTTATAAGGCCGCTGCCCGCGTTTCCCGGCGTGACAGGCGTTGCAGGGGTGTTCTGGACTGTGCTGCCTTCATGGTTTACAGTTTCGCTCGAGGGGGCGTAAAGGCCGTTACCTATCGGTGTCAGCGTGCCGGGATTGGCAAAAAGCTGAAGTTGCAGACCCGGCGCGCTCGCTTGAGCGTTATCCAGCCCCTGGAAAGTCCCGTCTGTACCGATAGAGAAGTCGGAGGGCACTTGAGAAAACGTTATTTCCTCGCCGTTATTGTCGGCCAGCGCTTCCCCTGAAGGACGTGACAGGACATAGCCGTTGTTCTGGGAGCTTTCACTGAACATAAAATTTCCCGCTCGTGTATAGAACGTCTCATTGTCGCTCACGACCGGAAACATGCCTTCCCCCTGGATGCCTAAGTCCGTAGGTTTGTCTGTCTGTTTAAGACTGCCGGAGTCCCAGTTTACACTCAGTTCTTCCGGGGCTGCGCCCTGAGATTCCTCCGTGGGAGAGGCACCGGAAAGGCTCATTTCGGCCAGAAAACTTTCCCGCGCGTGATATCCCGGCGTGCGCGCATTGGCGATGTTGTTGCCGATCCAGCTCATCTTTTCATTCTGCGCCAGGATCCCGTGCATTCCTGTTGTAAGCATATCAGCCATTTGGAACCTCGCGTGTTTAGATGAAATTTCCTGTGTTAGTAAACGTTGATGATTTTATCTGCGGCTATCTCATCGCTGCCGATTTTCAGAACGGTTTCTCCGTCTTTCCTGGTTACCTGGTCCACGGAGCCCGTTTGGGTAGTATCGCTGTCTGGCGCCTCATACTCCACATCTTTTCCTACAAGTGAGGCTGCTGACGAAAGTTTATTGAAAGGGGCCAGCGTTTCCATCATATTCGTCATCTTGCTTACGCTTTTCACCTGGCTCATCTGAGCCATCTGGGCGATAAATTCTTTGTTCTTTACAGGATCAAGCGGATTCTGATTCTGCAGTTGCGTCATCATCAGTTTCAGGTAATCCTGTTGGCCTAAATCTGCACCGCCGAGTTCCATAGTGCTTTCTTCTCCTCCGTGGTGACGGTTGTTATGTCGTGCGTTTTGTTCTTCTTTGTTGAACGAAGCAGTTCAACTCATGACGCATGGAAAGTGCCCTCGATATGCGCAGAAAAGGCGTGATACATATAATGAGTTGGAGTACAGACTAATACGTGTTTTTAGATGCACTTCGGGTTTTGCTTCATATCCTGGCATAACAGGAAGAATTTTCCGTGTAAAAAGGCAGGATTTACCGTCAGGCCCGATACACGGGTATATCCCTGATGTTGGCGTGGAACATGCGCACTGTATTTCTGTGAAGTGAAGAACAAGTATGTGAGACACGACGGGATGAATCGTTATCGTGGCGGCATCAGGGTACGACAAAAAGAATGCTGCCAGATATAAAAGATACACGCGGAGCGAACGATCACGGCGATTAAGGAGCGAAGTTGATTTGATTCGTTTTTAAAACGAGATACTTATTGACGAGAAATGGGCAATGTGATAATTGTTTGGTCGCGTCATTGTACGAAGCAAATCGGAGCATAGGAACAGTAAGCTGGAGGTTTGAAGATGTGTTGTTCTGGACGTACACGTAGATTTCACAGGCTGCATCCGTTTGTAGAAGCTGCGGTCTTTGGGGCGATTATGATTATGCAAACCGGGCAATTGCGCGGGCAGGAGAACAACGGCGGCGGAACAGAGGTGGATGTAGCGAAGAAGGTCGAGGCCCTGCAGCAGGACAATGGGTCGTCCGGAGAAGCAACATCCCAGGATGATGGGGGAATGCCTGAAGATTCTTCGGAAGACGAACAATCCAAAGAGCAGAACGGGACAGAACGAGTCTTAAAGATATTGAAGCGCGTAGAGGAAAGCTTCCTGCGTGAGTTGCATTCATCCGGGCAGGGACAAGCGCAAAAGCAGAATCAGGAGAAAAAAGAGAATCAGGAGAAAAAAGAGGAGCACGATACCCCCAGGAAGGAGAGTGGACAAGTGCCGGCATTCAAAGATGCAGGGATTCCGCAGGAAGTGGACGCCCGAGTGGAGGCTGTAAAAGCATTGATGAAAAACATCAGCAAATGGGAGGATAACGTTGCTCCTGATCCGTCTGCTCAGCGGGTGGAAAGCGTTATGCGCAGGGCGAACGCTTACGCGCGGGAGCGGGAATACAGGCGGAAGCTTGTAAAAGCAGTTGAGAAGCTGATGGAGGCCGTACGTCTTCAGGAGGCCTCAAGGCAGCACATGACAAAGAAGAATCTTAAGAGAATTCAAAATGCCATATCAACGTTGAAAAACACACGTGAAGGTCAGGATGGTCAAGGCTCGACCGGAGCGAATGGGGAAAGGTCCATAGAAGACCTGTATTCCTTTCAGTTTTACGAAGTGAAAGAAGAGACTACGCTGAAAAAGATCAGTGCGAGATCTCAGGTGTATGGCAATGAAGGGATGTGGCAGCTCCTGTACAAAGCAAACCGGGAGAAGATCGCTTCCCCCGGGGGCAAAGTCAAGCCGGGAACTGTGCTTGTTGTACCAAAAGCCCCTGAAAAAAGAAACTTTGAGTTCAACTAGCATCGATCGATAGATAGATACTGTAGGGCGACGACACAAATGCGGCATCGCAGATGAAGAGGCAGATGTATGGATTTAACGGGACGAACAGTTCTGATCGTCGAAGATGATCCGAGTGTTGCAGAAAGCAACATGTCCTGCGTAAAAGCCACGGGGGCCAGTGTTACAACTACGGCTCGCGTAAGTGCTGCCGTGCAAATGGTCAAAACCCGTCCGATCGAGGTGATCGTGACCGATTTCAACTTGACTGATGGAGACGCGCGTGATTTGCTTTCCCTTTTGGATAAGGAAGGGATCAGGCGAAATGTACTTGTGCTGGGGGCGGCGGATAAGTCCAGGATGGAGGAGATCGGAGAGCACCACCAAGTGGGCAGCGTTTTGACAAAGCCCGTGGAGTGCAGCACACTGCAGGCTGAGATATCGGGGTTGCTTGAGAACAGTGGTGATTCTCCCGACCTTTCTCCTAAACTTATTTCATGGGAAGAGCGGCGAAGAATCCTGGATGAGATCACATAATGGTGTTAGGAGAAGATCCATGAGAAAGCCTGACAAAAAGCTGTTGTACGTAATTCTGCGTCGCTGGTTACCCCCTGTGGTCGCGGGAGGGGTCTGCATAACAGGTGTATTCGCAGTTGAGCGGGCGATGTTCAGGCAGGTAAAAGCGAAGCGGGATAAAAAGATCAAACGCATCTTCGGTGACCCGGAGAAAACGCTGCAGAAGGTGGACCCAAAATCTTTTGGCATGGTGCTTGACAGGATGCACAGTGTTCCCGATAAGTATCTGTCGCCCGAGCACAAATTCAAGCGTTCTATGATTAAAGCCCGTGTTTATCGGAAATTGGCCAGGGAATTCCCGGATCAGGTGAATGAACGATGGGCCTTATCAAAGGCACGGAAAGAATGTGTGGCCGCGCGAGAAAAGGCTGACAGTAGCGAAGAGAAAGCCAGACTGTATCATGAATTCGCCAAATGCAGTATCCTGGAGAAGGACTGGAAAGAGGCCTTGCGCTGGATAGACCGTGCTTTGAACCTGGACCCTTCTGCGAGGAGGCAGCGCAGGCTGAAAAAGAGTAAAGCCGAGTGTCTCCGGAACATCGGAGAAGGGGAAAAAGCCCTCCGGCATTTAAACAGCCTTCTGGAAGAAGACATAGAGCAGGACTCCTCAAAAATCGAAGTTCTTTTGCAGAAGGGCGATATCCTGTGCGGACAAGTGGTAGGGGGCTCGTATCTGAGAGATTTTCTCAGTTCAGACGAACGCAAAAAAGAATCGGCGGATAAAGGTGCTGTTCCTGGAGAGGAGACGGAGAAAGAGGCAGAGAAATGCTACACGCAGGTTCTCGATTTAGCTGGACATACTGATGCGGAGCAGCAGGGTGAAGCATTGCTGGGGCTGATCCGCCTGAACGCGGCCCAACGGAATCGAAAAGCGGCCTACAAGTGGTTTGAAAAATTTTCCAGCGGCAGGTATGCAGAGCAGAAGATTATGGAAGCGTATTCTCTGATTGCCCGGATGGAAGAAGAACTGAATCGGCCTGCGCGTGGTGCGTATGTGCTTGAGATGGCTATTCAGAGAAGTGAACAGCGGAGTGAGTGTATTCCGCAATACTGGCAATTGTTCAGATTGAGATATGAGACACAGCAGTACGAGGATGCGTTACAGACACTCTGTGAGTTGGGCGAATATGTTCAGGATATCGATGATGTACTGAAAATTGTGGAGTATCTCATGCCTGAGGAGGATGACCATAATCCGATTCTCAGCACTATAGCCGCCCAGAAGAAAAATCCGCGGAAAAGAAACGAAAACAAATTGTATGATCTGCTTGCTGTTCTGTGGAAAGCGAAGAAACCTTCATGGGTGGAGGTGCATGCGCGGCTTCTGTTTCTGCGCGGGTATATACCGTACGGTGTACAGCGTTACCAGAAAGCGGATGAGCGCCTGAGTTTCTATCTTGAAGAAGTGGAAGATGGCGCGAAGCGGGAAAATATGGAAAAGGCGTATTTCTACAAAGTGATGATCGGGGAAGAACTCGATGACATACCGAAGGTGGTAACCGGGGTTCGGGCCAGAACTTACCTGAATCGTTTCCCGAGTGGTTCGCACCATAGGAAGGTAAGACAGATCCTGTGTGAGGTTTATCGCGAGCTGCAGATGTATGAAGCAGCAACCGAGATAGCTAAAGGCGTTTTTCTGGATGATATGATCTATGCCGCCCAGAGAAGTGGCGAGGCGGAGCCGGAATCGCGCAGTTGGGTGGAGAGTCTTGGCACTGCCGCGATATGCTACATGAAGAGTGGGAAGATTGAACAGGCGGATCGACTTTTTGACATGTTTATGGAAGTAGCTTCCCCGGAGAATGCCCGTGATGAAATATTGCTGGCCTGGGTTCGGACAGCGAGTGAATTAGGCCAGCCCCGAGAAGCTGAGCGGCGCTCGACAATCGCCCTCCATCACCTGGAAAGTGAACAGATGAAGCGGCAGGTTAGATTGGCACGCTACGTGCGAAAACTCCAACAGGCGGATGGTATACAAGCCAGGAAGACGGCTTTAGAGAAGTTACGCGGATTTGTTAAGGAATACGAGTTTCAGGATTATGAGCGGGCGAGAGAAACATATAAGGCCATACAGAGTGCTTTGTTCTCAATGGGCGAACTCA
>CAJXKU010000214.1 GCA_913055945.1 uncultured Lentisphaerota bacterium
CTTTCCCGCCGGCTCAGAAGTGATTTCACCGATAACAGCGGCCTGTTCATGGCCGTCCGGATGCGATCTGATGCGCTCGACAATCTCGCCGGCTTCACCCTGCGCGCATACGATCACCGCCCTACCCTCGTTCGCGGCATTCATCGGGTCCAGCCCCAGCAAACGACATGCGCCTCTGACAGCTTGAGACACTGGGACGGCAGACTCGTTCACGACCACGCCAACCCCCGCCCCTTCGGCTATATCGCAGAGCGCGGTTGCCAATCCGCCGCGCGTCGGATCCCGAAGGCTTCGGATCTGCGGGTGATGGGCTAACAGATCTTTGACCAGGGCGGACAACGGCGCAACGTCACTCTGAATCGGCGTTTCAAAATTGAGTCCTTCCCGCTCGGCCATAACGGCTATCCCGTGCTCCCCGACCGGGCCTGTCACGATCACAGCGTCACCAGGTTGTGCATTGCGCACGTCCACATCAACGCCCTCCGGGAGCCGGCCGATCCCTGCCGTATTGATATACATGCCACGCCCGCCGCCACCGCGGTCCACAACTTTTGTATCGCCTGTGGCGACCATGACTTCTTTTTCGGCCATAACCTTTCGAAAGGATGCCAGAACGGACCGCAGCGTATCCAGCGGCAACCCTTCCTCCAGGATCAGGCTGAGAGACAAGTACAGCGGCTCAGCTCCCTGCATGGCCAGGTCGTTGATCGTGCCGCAGGCAGCCAGTGTCCCGATGTTCCCGCCCGGGAAAAAGAGAGGGTCTATGACGTAGGAATCGGTCGTAAAAGCGATCCTGCTGTCGCTGGAGGGGAGTACGGCCGCATCATCCCGTCGGTCAAGAACAGGATTGCTGACCGCAGGCATGATCACGTCGTCGAGCAGCTCGCGCGCCAATTTCCCCCCGCCGCCATGGCCGGTCATGATTACATCCTGACTCATCCTGCCGAACCTCTTTCTGCTTGAGAAGCGGACGCTGACTGCACCGAAACCGCATCCTGCGCTCCCCCATAATGGTAGTGTGCAGCGCATGTACCTTCTGTTGAAACCATACAGGGGCCCACCGGGTTAGACGGCGTACAGGCTTTACCGAACAGCGGACATGCATCCGGTGACCGTAAGCCGCGTAACACTTCTCCGCAACGGCACCCCTGTTCTTCGCGTCTTTCCGGCAGGTCCAGGTCGGGCCAACGCCGGCGCGCATCGCAGCGGGCGTATTCGTCGCGTATGCTCAAGCCGCTGTCCGGGATGGTTCCAAGTCCACGCCATGCCACGTCGTCGTGCCGGAACACTTCATCGAGCATCGACTTCGCCGCCGGATTCCCCTCCGGCGTCACGGCGCGCGTATACTGGTTCTCCGCCTCGGTCCGCCCTTCCCTAACCTGCTGAAGAAGCATCCCCAGGCCTTCCGCCATATCAAACGCTTCAAAACCGGTAACCACACACGGCATTCCCTGCTGCCGCGCCAACGGCTCGTATGCTTGTGAACCGATGATCACGCTCACATGGCCGGGACACATGAAGCCGTCGAGATTTACTTCTCCGTCCTGCACAAGGGCCTGCATTGCAGGCAGCACCCTTTTGTGCGCGCCCAGGACCGAATAATTGTCGATGTTCTCTTCTGCGGCACATTTGACTGTCCAGGCCACGGCGGGCGCAGTCGTTTCGAACCCGACGCCCAGGAAAACCACGTCCCGGTCCGGACATTTCCTCGCTAAATCCAGAGCGTCCGAGGGTGAGTAAACGACGCGCACATCTGCACCCTGGCTACGCGCCTGTTGCAGGCTCCCCCCAGTGCCCGGCACACGCACCATATCACCGAAGGTGGCAACGATCACATCGGGTTTGGCGGCCAATGCCATCGCTTCATCAATGTACTGATCCACCGTCACGCACACAGGGCACCCCGGACCTGATACAAGGTTGACATTGGAAGGCAGAAGACTGCGCAACCCTGTACGGAACGCAGCCATGGTGTGGGTACCGCATACCTCCATAAAGGTCAGAGAGCGGTCTAAGCCGGAGGCATATTCCCGAATTTTCTGCAAGTGTTCCTGCGTGCTTTTCATAAATCTTTCATGATCTCCTCGTAGGCCGCAACATCCTCCGCCGTCCACTTGCGTATAGCAAATCCGGCGTGAAGGAGCACGTAATCGCCCACCTGGACGTCATCCAGAAACGCAACGTTCACCTCGCGCCGCGTACCGTGGACATCCACGGTGGCCTGCATACCTTCGACTTCAACAACCTCGGCAGGTGTTGCCAAGCACATAGTCATCGTTCCTCTTTTCGACCATTTGAATCCGCATACCACCGGGCGGCGGCGATTGCCGCCTGCCCCAGGGAAATACCGCCGTCGTTGGGGGGGACCACCCGGTGCGCATAAACGCGCAACCCGCGTTCCTGCAGGCGCGTCTGCACCTTCTCCAGCAATAACGCATTCTGAAAGACGCCCCCGCTCAACACCACGCGGTCCGTATCGCTCCGACCACGGATCTGCACACACACTTCGGTAACCGCTTCAGCCAGCGTATTGTGAACCATAGCCGCTATACGTCCGCATTCCAGTCCCCGCTCCATATCCCGGCAAACACCGGAAAACATATCTTTCAGTGACAGGAGCACTCGGTCATGCGCCCGGACCAATTCGAACCGGTAACTGTCCGCCGTATCATCCCGCCACGCCGATTGTTCCAGCCGTACCGCGGCCTGCCCTTCGTAGGTCACCTCACCGTCGCACAGCCCCAGCAGGGCGGAAACGGCATCAAAAATCCGACCTGCACTGGAGGTGGAGAAGGTGTTAAGCCCTTGGGCGATCATCCTGCTGAGCGTGTCCGTCTCCTGTTTCGATAAGCGGGACCCAAACATCCGGTATGCGGCCTCCTCACCGAAATCCGTCACCAGGACACTGAACGCCATCCGCAACGGGTTCTGCACCGCCGCTTCACCGCCGGGCAGCGGGTACGGCGACAGGTGCGCCACACGCTCAAAATCCCGGTAATCAGCATGAAGGAATTCGCCGCCCCACAACGTATGATCCGGGCCGTAGCCGGTCCCGTCCAGCGCCACCCCGATGACATCCCCCGTAAGGCCGTGCTCCGCCATGCACGAGGCGATATGAGCATGATGATGCTGCACCCGGACACCGGTCATGCCGTTTTGGTTCTCCTCGGCATACCGGGTTGAGACGTAATCAGGATGAAGGTCGTAGGCGATGACCTCCGGCTGCTGCTGAAAAATCCGTTTGAAATCCCGGACAGTGTCTGTAAAGGCGGCGTATGTCTGATACTCACTCAGATCCCCGATGTACGGAGAAAGGATGATCCGATCTGCATGTGCCAAGGCAAACGTATTCTTCAGATCGCCGCCACAGGCCAGCACGACGGGGCCTGAGAAAGGTAATTTCAGGGCCTGCGGCACCAGTCCGCGTGAACGACGCATGACGATTCGATTCTTAGGCGATATCCGCATGACCGAGTCGTCGCAACGCCGCACAATGGGCCGGTCATGGTCCAGAAGGAAATCACCCACACTGGAGAGTAAAGCTCCGGCCTCTACTCTTTCTTTGGCAATCGGCTCGTCCGTAAGATTCGCGCTTGTCATAATCAGTGGTGACAGTTCCTGCAGCAGCAACGCGTGCAAAGGCGTATAGCTGAGGAATGCGCCGATGTCCGCCGTATCCGGTGACACGTTATCCGCCATTGTACTGTGGGCCCGGCGCGGGAGAATGACGATGGGGGCCGTCGCGGACGTAAGCTCGGCTTCCGCGTGTTCGGAGAGGACGCAGTGCTCGTTCACCTCATCCACCGTGGCGAACATAACGGCGAATGCCTTGTGAGGGCGTTTTTTACGAGCACGCAGACGGCCGACAACCTCTTCATCAGTGGCCAGACAGCAAAGGTGGTAGCCGCCCAGTCCTTTGACGATTCCTATCTTTCCGCCCCGCAACAGCTCGACAGTGCGTTTCATCGGGTCGCCGTCGAGCGCATTGCCCTCACTGTCCAGTAAGGCCAGCGCGGGACCGCATTCAAAACAGGCGTTGGGCTGCGCATCGAATCGGCGGTCCATAGGATCCGTGTACTCACTACGGCACGTGCCGCACATGGAGAAGTTTGCCATTGACGTTCGCGGCCGGTCGTAAGGCGGATCATAGATGATGCTGTAACGCGGCCCGCAATTGGTGCAGTTGATGAACGGATACCTGTAGCGCCGGTTATCGGAATCAAAAAACTCCGCCCGACAATCTCCGCACAATGCCAGATCAGGCGGAATGGAAAGCTGCTTCGGACCATCTTCGGCGCTCGGTTCGATCTCGAATCCGGCATAATTGCAGGGGACTAAATCCTTCACCCTCATATTCTCTATTGAGGCTTGCGCGGGCGGCTGTCGCTCGAGTTCGCTCAGAAACGCTTGGATGGATGCGTCCGCCCCCTCCACGTCAATAACAACGCCTCCGGTGTGGTTCTGAACCAAACCGTTCAGACTATGGCGCCGGGCATACCGGTACACGGTGGGGCGGAAGCCTACCCCCTGCACTGTGCCCTCGATTTCCACTTTCACCCGGCGTGTCATCGGAATAATCCTACATTTCGGCGTTCATTTTGCGCTTCTGTCAAAATGCAGGGAACATAAAACTAAAAAATACCAACCCTGAAAATCAATACAAGTCAATACGGCTCACGATTGCCCACTTTCAGGATTCAATATTATTCATCATTGGCGTAACGGGTAAAAAATTCGAAAATACATCCGGTTTTAGCTGAGCTCGTCTGCCCCCTTGCTTGTTGTCGGAATCGCAGTCTCCATTGTTGTCAGCAGTCTCCCCGTAGAGGTATCAGGGACGATTCCCTCACCCGCCGGTCTTGCTGGAACACCGAAACACCGAAACACCGATACACCGATACATTGTCCCTACCCGCCCCTTTTTCATTGAACCGGCGTTTCAGGCCGGCATATGGTTTCGTCCCGTGTGCACCCAAGGTTGTAACCTGGGGGAGGCATTACCACCGATTGCGTGCTGTAAGGACGCCTCAGCATCGTATTGGTTAACGTTTTATTTATCCGGCCTGACTGGACAAAAACATGAAGGAAAAAAAGGGGAGAACAGAATGCCGATAGACGAGCGCAAATCGCGAGCACGAATTTTTATCGTCTCCCGCGATCGTTGATTCAAAAAAGTTCGGTAAACCGCAGCGCACTCCCACAGAGCCTCCGGCTCTATCATACTTTAATCAGTGGATACTTATCGAACGCTTGCGTTTAACCCCCACGCCCAACGAATTGAAGTCCCGAATCGATGCGTAGTCATTGCTGAGGGACGCGTTGAGCTCATACTAAATTGGCGGAAGAGCGTTACCCCCGGCAAACGGCTCGGTTTACCGCAGTTTTGGCGGCAGGGCGAACTGTTGAACGTAGAGGCTGAACGCTGCTTCGCAACGTAGCCCGAGTTCTACATAACGCTGTTTACTCGGACTTGCGTTCAAAGAGTTGGCGTATTTCGGCACCCACCTTTTCAATGGAATGGTCGCCCAATGCCTTGCGTTTTTCCACCAGATTGGGGGCGCCGTTATTATTCTCTTCAATCCACTCTTTGGCAAAACTTCCGTCCTCTACCCGGCGCAAAGCTTCTCGCATCCGCTCCTTCACGTCCGGCGTAATAATCTGCGGTCCTACCTGATACTCCCCCCACTCTGCTGTGTTGGAAATAACCTCGTTCATGCGCTGGATACCACCTGCGTAGATCAAGTCCACAATCAGCTTAACTTCATGCAGGCACTCGAAGTACGCCATCTCCGGCGGATACCCTTCTTCCGTCAGAACCTCGAATCCGCTTTTGATCAGTTCCACCAGGCCGCCGCATAAAACTGTCTGTTCTCCGAAAAGGTCCTCATACGTCTCCTGCTCGAACGTGCACTCCAGACATCCGGCCCGGGTGAAACCCCTGGCCTTC
>CAJXKU010000215.1 GCA_913055945.1 uncultured Lentisphaerota bacterium
AGACCGCCTAAAGGCGGTACTACAAACCTTCAGATATCCAGGGAGGCACTTGCTTGTAGTTCCGGCTTCAGCCGGATTTTTAGGCACTGCGTCCAGGCATTGCATGCAGCAATTGCATTGAGCATTACAAATACACCATGGATGGTAACGATGTGCTAAACGCAGTTTCTGGCCGCCGGCCAAAGTCCTGACACCCCAAACAAGAGACTAATCGGGGTATTGCCCGTAAAGAACGGCTCAATGCAATTGTCTCATACGAGATGCACAAATCAAGCGCGAAACTGTTGTGGGATTATTGTATATTAAACAGAATCCAGGTTACATACCTATTTCTGAAGAGAATCCAACGGGACCACCAGCGTATCCCCTCATCATCAGCTAAAGCACAATTATAAAATGTCCAGAAAGAAAATCGGATACAGGACCGGCAGAACACTCCTGCTCATTCTGGCAATTGTTGTGACAGGACTTGGTCCACGCGCTGAACAACGGTCGTCGTTCATTAACAATGCGGCTGAATTGACGATTGTCCATTTCACCGATACGCATCTATCCACCCTTTCCCGTGAGGCGAAAAAAACCAAAACGCCCTGGACACACAAGTTCTCCGTTGACGGCTATAAACTGCACCACAAGGTCCTGGGCAGGAGCAAAGCTCTACTGGAAAAGGCTGTACGGGTAACCAACCGGATCATTAAACCCGATGTCGTTATCCTTACCGGAGATGTCGTTGACAAAGCCCATGATCGCCGAGCATTCAAGGAAGCAGCCGCCCAGTTAAACAGAATTGACGCGCCCGTACTCCTCGTGCAAGGTGAACACGACGCTTCAGATAACAACAACTATTATCACACTTTTTTCGGCGATTTTAACCGAACAAAAAGGATAAAAGGGTTCCGCTTCTTTCTACTCCCCCAGAAGCCGGACGAAAGCCGATTACAGAACCTAGAAGAAAAACTCGCCGATCCCGACGCCCGCTCACCGCTCATCCTTGCAACTCACCGAATGCTGTACACATCCACGCTCATGAAAACATTGAGCAATCTATACACCTCGGCTTCGCTGGTACCCCCCCGACGGGAAGCTATTCTACGAACGCTCAACCGTGCCCGGAAACCTATTCTCGTTCTATGCGGACATTCGCACACAAATTACAGGGAATGCAGAGACAACATCCACCTGCTAAGCACGTCAAGCCTGGTGGAATACCCTCATGAATTGCGCCTTATTAAGATCGGGGAAAACGGCAGGATCAGAACACGGTTGTACCCGCTGTCCGAATTTTCTTCTGAAGAAGAGCTACAGAACTGACGGGCGACCTGACACCGGCGGAAAAACAGTTCTTGCGCATGTATTATCCTTATGTTCTAAAACGGAGGAACGTTCCAGCCTCTTTGGTCATACGCCAAGGCACACCGAGTCAAAAAGCGAGATAAGCGCCATCCGGCTGCCGGCTTCCACATTTCAAGTCCGGCTTATCACCAAAACCGGCGGATGCGCTTGAGTTCTGCCCCCCCACGAACACCCCCGCGTGAGGTGAGATCTAAAGGATCAAACGCTGGATTTCTTCAAAGGTATCGCAGTAACTGCAACACAACTCCCGCGTACCGCTGCTGACAAGGTTTCCGGAGGAAATGCCCACAGCAGGAAAGCCTGCGAGCCGGATCGAAGAGACACCTGCACCACTGTCTTCAATTCCGACCACTGAACAACGCTGCGAAAAATCGAAGCCCAACCCGACACGTGCCGTTTCAGCATAAAGCCAGGGATGGGGTTTCGGCGAAAGTTCTCCCAGCGTCCCCGCCTGTCCTTCACCCAGCGGGTACCCGGCAGTAATGATCGCATCATAAAAGTCGGCAGGATCGCCCATGCCCAATCTTCTGAACGCAGACACGATCTCCGGCCACGCCTTTTCGTACAACCCGCTGGTGACCAGACCAATCCGTATGTCATGCCGTTTTAACTCCAGCAGAAATTCTTTCAGCCCCGGGGCAGGCTCGAACACCTCGACGTTCCCTTCCCCTTTCATAATCTTATCCATCTCTCGCCGCATATGTTCAAAATACCATTTCCGAGCTTCCTCTACACTCTTATCCGGACAGTACTTGTCCACACAATACTGAAGGTGTTCGGAAACACTGTGCCCTGAAACATACGGAACATCCTCTTCTTCAAGCTCGAATGACGCATCATCCAATAAGCTTGCCGTGCTGAGTTGGATCAGCCAGATCCAGAATTCTTCACTGTGCACACTCGTCCCGTCCAGATCCATAAGCACCCCCTGGACCGGCTTCTGGATCTCCACAGCATGCACCGGGTAGTACGCCGAATACCCCATAGCGGAAGCCACGTAAGCAAGCGTATGCTCAGCAAAAGCGATAAACTCAACCTTACCATCGCCTGTTGCTGTAATCGAACGCACGCCGTTCTGCCCAACCTCAAATCTGCCGTCACTGCTTGCAGACATAGGCTCCATGCCCGACTGATCACTGATTTCCCCCAACCCGGGGATTTCGGCCAAGGTTCCCATCTTGTAGATCTCCTTCTATAATTTCAGAAACTGTCCGTCTTAAAAATCGTTGCTCATTGCACTTGTCCAGAATGATATGCTGGTATTCTGCTCAGCACCGATGCTCTTCATGCTGCGGTTCGCCGCTTCAGAGCCCGAACCACGACCACTATCATATCCCAGCACCACCACTGTCAAAAAGCGCGCCGGATACCCCAGCGCGGAGCCTGCCGGAATTCGGCTCGACAGGAGTCTCGCCCTCCAGCGCATTTTCTGGAGGGCGAAAGTCCGGACACCCCGCACAAGAGACTAATCGCGGTTTTAACGGTAACGAGTCGCTCCACGCAGTGGTCTCATACGAGCCAACCCGCCGGGCGGCGCAGCCGCCCTGACACCCACCCCGCGGCGATACTTTGTCTCCGGTATGTTCCGGCCTTTTTGCGGTACTCCTGTCTATGCACGCCGCCCGGCGGGTTGGCTTTATTACGCGTATCACGCTTGACGCGGTTGCCGGCGGGTGGTACTTCACCGGATAAAACAGCATGGGCTTTCCTGTGCGTTCTTGATCGAGATCGAAATCGCTATCGAAATCGGAATGCCGGACGATGCGATCCCCGATCCCGATACCGATTGCGACTTCGCGAGAGAATCATAATGCGATAAAATTCTCCTACGAGTCGATCGCGCGGTTTTACCCCGTCAGAGTTCATACTTTAGTATGTTTTGCATTCACGGACCCGCCGGGCCAAGTCCCTCACAAGCCCCACCGCGGCGTCCCGGTACCTTGGGGAAAGACACCGGTCAACGAGAGCGTACGACGAGAGCGGCAAACGGCTATACACTTCGTTGTCCGCTATAGCCGGCCGTTCTCGTCACCCCGACTTTGATACCGAGCATGTTCCGCCGATGGTGCACCGGATACCCCCAACAAGAGACTGCTCGCGGTATTAATGGTAAATACTAGCTCAGTTGTCTTATACCCAGCCAACCCGCCGGGCGGCAAAGCCGCCCTGACCCCCTACGGAGAGACTTCGCTTACGCCTACCCGTTCCCGTACACACTAATTGCCACGCCCCACGTGAAATATAGATACGGGAGTAAGTGTATCTAGTACAGGGACCGGGCACGAGCTTTTCTGAAGCAACACCCCGTACACGACAAACCGCGAGCTAGGTCAAAAGGAAACAGTAGGTGTCAATTAGTCCCCCCATAAGGGAGCAGTTTTTTATAGACAATTTCCACAATAGTCCACCCGCAGGTTATACTATAAGATGTATTACTTATGGAAACTTCTAATAGCCGCCTACTCCTTTATGTCACGATCCATAAGTGAAAAGTGAACGTGTGCGCCTGGTACCCATTTGAAAAAGCCGGGATCGATTTGTATAGTGATTTTATCACGTAAACTATGTGATATCTTAAACGTTTTAAAACAAACAGGTCAAATTCATGAGAATACCCATTGAAGACGGCAAAAGCATTAATATCCCCGGAATCGCGATCGGGGGTGTTGTTGTACTGATTCTGGTTCTTATTCTTGCCATTAGCAGTCTTTTCCAAGTAGATACGGGAGCACGCGGGGTTGTATTACGTTTCGGTGAACGTGTGCGCACGGCTGAACCGGGTCTGCATCTGAAATTGCCGTACCCGGTGGAGCAGGTATATACTGTCCAAACCCGTTTAATGGATGTCGTTGAATTCGGGTATCGGGCCCAAGCGGACCGAGGCCAAGGCACACCCAGTTCCCGCGAAGAATCCTCAATGTTGACCGGAGATTTAAATATCATCCATATCGGCTGGGACGTGCAGTTTCGCCGAACCGACCCGGAACCGTTTCTTTTCAATGTAAAAGCTCCCGTAGATACATTACGGGATATCTCACAATCTGTAATGCGGGAACTTGCCGGTAATCGAGGAAGCATCCCGATTCTGACAGTCGGACGTGCAGAAATACGCCGACGTGCTAAGACACTCATTCAAGAGTATGTCAACAAATTCGACATGGGGTTATCTATCCAGAAGGTAAACCTCGTTTACGTTAGACCTCCGAATGAAGTAATTGATGCCTTTAACGATCTGAACAAAGCTGAACAGGACGCTGTACGTTTCTACGAGGAGGCAGCCCGAAAATATGAAGAGCGAATTCCCAAGGCGAAAGGCGATGCAAGCAGACGAATCTCTGAAGCGAAAGGCTACAAGGCAGAGCGCGTCAACGTCGCTCAGGGTGAAGCCAATCGCTTTTCCGAAGTATTGACAGCCTACAAAGAATCCAGTAAGATCACGCGGCGGCGACTTTATTTAGAAACTATGGAAAAAGTGCTTCCGCGGGTTAATGACGTTACCATTGTTGACGATTCAGTTCCATCCGTATTGCCACATTTTAATCTAAAATCAAATAAAAAGAGTTCATCTTCAAAATGAATGCTGCGAACATACGACAGATTTCAATCAGTGCTTTTATTGGTATAATCTGCCTGTTAGGCGCCTTTCTTGCGAAGACATGTTTATTCACGGTAGCAGAGTGGGAACAGGCCATAGTTATGCAATTCGGCAAGATTATCGGCGACCCCATAAAGGAGCCTGGCCTGCATACCAAATTGCCCTGGCAGAAATACCGTATTTACGACAGCCGTCTTTTAAGGTGGGACGGTCGGAAAATTAGAACTAACACGAAGGATCGGAAAAATATTCGAATGGATCTCACGGCACGCTGGCGTATTGAAAATCCCGCCCGTTTCCGGCGTAGCGTTCAGACCGTAAGCGCCGCCAATGTAAAATTAAACAACATTATCACAGATGCTGCCCAAGCCGAAATTGCAAGTCGGAAGCTTTACGAACTCGTACGAAGTACCAACCAGATACTTGAGCGCGAAAACAGTCAGATGGAAGTTGACCTTAAAGGTGAAGGTGAAGAAAAGATCAAAATGAAAGATATCGGCACCCTCGGCGCTGATTTACCACGCTTAAAACAAAACGAACAAGGTGAGTACTTGACAGGGCGCCCCGTCCTGTTAGACAATATCTTACAAGAAGCCCGCGCCACCCTTGACGACAGTGAACTGGGTATTCATCTTGAAGACATATTACTGAAACAGCTTAATTATACTGAAGACATCAAGACAACCGTTTATCAACAAATGAGTGCCGAGCTTAAGAAAATCGCCGGAGGTATTCGCTCACGGGGACGCCAGAGAGCTAAAAAGAAACGTGGTGATATGAAGCAGGAATTGGCCACTATAAGAAGTGAAGCCACGCAGACAGTTAACGAAATTCGGGGCCAGGCTGACGCCAAGGCCACACGGATATACGCGAAAGCCTATAGAAAGAGTCCGGAGTTCTTCAGTTTCTGGCGGACACTGGAGGCGTACGAACGTTTCATGAAGGATA
>CAJXKU010000216.1 GCA_913055945.1 uncultured Lentisphaerota bacterium
GAGCCGATGTACGTGCCGGTGTTGAGCACGTAACCGGCGTCGAGTTTATCTTTCAGCGCGGCGAAGCCCTTATCGGTGTTTATGTCATCGACGTAGGCATGCTTCGTGATGCGGTAGGACACAGCTTCCCGCCACACCTGCGCGCTTGTGGGCCACTCCCGGTACGCCGAAGTGGTATCCGATGTCTCGTACGGCCACGTATCCCAGAAAGGCGCGCCGTGGTCTTCCGCTGCGCGGTACACCTGCACAACAGAAGTTCCAGTATTTTCGCCGCCGTTGATCAGATTATAGATAAACTTGGGGGAAAATTTATGCGTGTTTTCATCACCGGAAACATCCCACCCCCGTTCACGGGCCGTGCTGTAAGTCATGACATAATAGATCGCCGAAAACGGCGCACAAGCATTCAGGTTTCCCTGAGACCGTATAGGCGGAAAATGCGCAGACGCACTGTTGTCCACCGAGGCAGCGTTCAGCGCCACCGGTATAGCTAACAGAAGCAGCATTCCGCAGAATACTGTTTTCCCTTTAACGTCATTGGGCATCTGAAAAAAGCCCTTCCCTGCTTCTCATACGAATTACGTGACCAATGTTTCGTAACCAGCCCCAACCTCTTTGTCCATTCTCATTCTAACACTACTTTCCTTTTGCGCGAAACAGAATTATTTCTATGCTCTCATCGCCTGTTGCTCTTTTACCTATTCTATCATGGCTTCAGCGCTGAGTCAATATTGCATGCAGTGTGCTCACCGTGGTGGACGACGAGCACCTTTCGGCATTTCCGAAAGAGGTTCGCGTCCTTTATGGGCCCTCATGGCATTCAGCAGCTTGAGGGTTTCTTTATCATTGAGTCCAGTCGGCAGTGTGGGCAGTTTTTTCAGAGAAGCTCGTCCTCTCCTGTCGTTGATGAACTCGAGCACCTTCAGATCAGCGGCGTGCAGGTCCGACTTTTTGCGGTCTATCAGCGGAATGTCGTTGACGGGTCGGAGGAGTTTGTCGGGCAAAGAAAATGACTGCGACGGTCGCCTGGCAGGGGGTGAAGCGTCCTCGTCTGAAGGGGCACCGCTTCCGGGTGGACTGTTTTCAGACTGTGATTTTGCTGAGTTACCATTGCCGGACGAAGCCGGCGCCGGCTTCGAAGGCGAGCGGGATATGCGGCGGCTCGTCGGATCTTCCTTCTCGGCGGTATTTCGGGTTTGGCTCTCGGTTTGCTTCTGCTCTGGCTGATTCGCCGCGGACGCGGGTGCGTCCGCGGAACTGTTGGCGTCCACCGTATCATCGGACGTTGTCGGCCACATCAGGTACGCAAATAAGGCCAGGACACCTACCAAAAGCAACATGCCTGTCACCAGACTTTTCTCCGGTGACGCGTTACTTGCGGACGAAGATCGTGTTGATGCTTTTCGCATTGTCTGAATACCTTCCCGTAGATGCATCGCACACACGCGACCCGATTCACCCGCCGGCAGAACCGCTCCTGCAATTTCCTCATCGGAGCAATCATAACTCGCTACACACCCCTGAAAGAAGACGCTCAAACAGAGCCAGCTCCTTGAAGAGGTAAGACACGCTTAACAGGCGTTTGTTCATACGATATCGAGCATTATTTTATAGCAAACTATAAACTTTTGACTTATTTCCGGTGAACGCGGCGAATCCTCATACGAGCCTGTCCGCCGGCCAAAGTCCGGACACCCCGAACAAGAGACTCATCGCGGTTTGGCGGTAACGACACGCTCAATGCAATTGTCTCATACAAGCCTGTCCGCCGGACAACGTCCTGACACCCCAAGTAAGAGACTGATCGGGGTTTTAACGGTAACGAATCGCTTAACGCAGTTAGTCTCATACGAGAGATTCCTCCGAACTTCTGCGAAAAAACAGACGAGTCATTCGGCAATCCGGTAAAATTCACACATCTGAAGGAACGAGGCAGGAGAGATACTGATAATGACACAACACGAAGATGTACAGAATCAACACACCTTAACGCACGCGGCAGAAGATGAAATCGATCTGGCCGATCTTCTGGGGGTGATCTATCGATGGCGATGGCTGATCGTCGCCTGTACGCTGATGTTCACATGCGCAGGAGTGGGGGCGAGCTACTTGATGGCGAAAGAGTACCGCATGACCACCTTCCTGGAAATAGGACAGCTTTTAACTGGTACAGGAGAAGAACAATCCTACCGCCCGGTGGAAACCCCAGCGGCTGTTAAAAGCCGAATTAAAAGCTTGGCCCAACTTGCGACAAATGAGATGGCCCCTGGAAATAATTCTAATTCTCGCACGAAAAAGCGACCTCCAGTGGGCCTGAACGCAGAATCGCTGAAGATTGAGGCACCGGAGGAAGGGAGTATCGTCGAAATCAGCGGCAACGTGCCGGAGAAAAGCCGAGCTGACGTCTACCTTTCCCGGGTTAATGAATTGTTGATCACCGACCACCGGCGAATCTTCGATCAGCGCAGGACAGCACTTCACAACAAAATAGACCAAAAGAAAATTGAGAAAAAGACGCTTCAAGTTGACGACAAAAGTCTGCCTGAATTACAGGAGCAGATAAAAAAGATCAAGCGCAACTACACAGACAAACGCCTTCGGCTGAAGGCAAAGCTTGAAAGCAAGAAACGAGAATTGACTACACTTCAGGTTCAAGCGGAAGAGGATGCGCCCGGCAAAACGCTCCCGGAACTGGAAGCCAAAATCGAACAACTTAAACGCCGCAACGAAGAAGAAACAACGGAACTCGAGAACAAAATCCGGAGCCAGAAGAATGAGATCGATAACCTGGAACGGCAGAAGCAGTTGCTGCAGAGCCGGATCGAACTGCTCGACAATCGCAAGCAAAAGCTTCAAGAGAACATCGATGCTACCCAGAAACGATATGAGAATCTCGTAGGATCAAAACTGAGCGCAGACAGCAAAGCAAAAGGGCTGGATGCGGTAACAATGATGCTGTTTAACAGTGAAGCCCACCGTATGCAACGGTACCTTAATGATCTGCGAGAACGCTTGTACTTCACGATACCGAATAAGAAGGAAAGCATCCGAAATAAAATAAAAGACCTGGATGAAGAGATCGAGAATAAAAAAGCCCAAGGCAAATTGTATGAGCAAAAACTGAAAAATCTCGAACCCGAGCTCCAGGACCGGATACAGACGGTACAGACAAAAATCAAAGAGTTGAAGAGTAAGCGAAAAAACGTAAAGAATACGATAGCAGAAATCGAGCAACAGATCGAACATTTGACACCCAATCGGGATGCAGAGCTTCAGAGCGTAAAATCGAAAATTGAGACGCTGAAAAACAAACGCGACCAGATCGAAATTACGATCTCGAGCCTTAAAAGCAAACTGGAGAACATAATTACGACCAAAGTCCTGGCGGAACCTTACCGCTCGGAGGAACCTGTCGCGCCGAACCGGAAGATGCTGGCAGCAGGCGGCTTCGCGGGGGGCTTGATTATAAGCGTTGTGCTCGCCTTTTTCTTTGAATTTGTACGGGTCAATCGCGACCGCATTATGGGCCCACGTACGCCGCCTGGCACGAACGAAGAGGAGGAAACCGGAAGAACCGACGCTGCCTCGTAATGGATACAGCGCTAATCGGCATGGTACGAAGGCGCTGAAGTTTGGCCGTGAAGTCCTGACGCTGGCGGTAAGTACCAGCGCTGGAGCACTGCCGCAGGGCACAAATAAGCTTGAGGACAGATAAATTGTTCAGAAACGGCCGAAGCAACCGGTTTTTGGCGTTGATGTGGCTTGGTATCATATTGCTCTGCGGCGTTTCCGGCGGGGCCGAAACCAGACAGATTCAGCTCCATCCCTGTTCTTCGTCGACAACCTCGCCTTCGGGGTATTATCGGTGGCTTGATGCGGCCAACCATACGTATGCGTCGTCTTTCCGTGAGTCGTATTCTTACGAAAATGCACAAGTCACGGTCTCGTTCAATCGGCAGGACGATGCGTTGTGGGGGACGCTGGATGCGGTGGGATTAAAACCGAACTTCGCGTACCAGTTGAAACTCGTGGGTACCCCCGGAACCGTAAGCAACCACCGCATTGGCCTCAGAGGACGGTGGTGGGAGGAGGAATGGCTCGAGAGTGAAGAACGATGGGGTAATGGCTGGAACCTCAACAGCAAAGGCGACGGTCTCTCGCCTACGCCGAATGATGAAACGTATCTGTCGCGGATGGATGAATCCGATACAAACAGCCCAACAGGGAAGCACTATCGCTACACCGCCTATCTGATTTTCGGTTATTTCATCACCGGCCCCGACGGAGAAGCGCATGTATCTTTCCGCGCAGACAACAGCTACCACGTGCTGTGGAAACCCTCCCAACGTACAAGGAGCGCGTCTGACGGCCCCCTTAAAACTGCACAGTTTGATCCTGAAACTTCAAACCCTGCCTATGACCAGGATTACTCTGCTTCTAACGTCTCTGTATTCGGGGAGTGGGAACGCCTGCCTAAAGACGATGTACTGGTGTACCCGGGCGCGTATGAGGCCGAACTGATGTTGACCGAAGAATCCTTCCACGGCGACGGCGGTACATACGCCGGAACCTGGGCCGGCGCGATGAGCGCAGAGGTTGAGTTCCACATAACCGCACCCGACACTGTCCCCAATGACGGAGACGGGAATGGTATAACAGATGCCTGGGAGCGGTTTTACTTTACCGATAGCCCTGCTGACCCAAAAGACGACCACGACGGAGACGGCCTGACCAATGTAGACGAATTCCGGGAAGGGACTCGACCGAAGCATACCGACACCGACGGGGACGGCCAACCTGACGGCTGGGAAGTCCAGTACGGACTGCAACCTGCGGACCCCGGAGATAAAGATCGCGATCCGGACAGCGACGGTTTAACCAACAAAGAAGAATTTGCCGCGGAGACAAATCCCCGCGATCCTGATACCGACGCGGATCAAATGCCCGACGGCTGGGAAGTCACCCACAATCTGCCCGCCCGCAATGCCGAAAATGCAACCGCGGACACGGACGGAGATGGGTTTTCGGACCTGCAGGAGTACCAGAACGATACAGACCCGCGCCAGTATGCCTTAGTTCTGCAGCCCGGCTGGAATCTTATTTCGCTCGCCAGAGCACCGGAAGATTGCGAGATTCAAAGCCTTTTCCCCAACCAAAAAATTACGGCAAGCTGGCGCTGGAATGAAGACGAACAACGTTACGCCGAAGCCCGCAAGCTCGTCCCGCTGGAGGGATGCTGGATTCATTACGACGCAGAGGAAAAAACCGTAATCCCGCTCGGGGACAAATCCTTTCCGTCTTCTCCGGATACGGACGGTGACGGCCTCAGTGATCAAAAAGAACGGGAAGAAGGACGGAATCCGCACAGGTATGTCATTACCCTGACGCCCGGATGGAATCTGGTTTCTCTCTGTCGCGTGCCGAACGATCATTCAGTTGAGGCTATCTTCGGAAATGCAGCCCACCCCCGGGCGTGGACGTGGAGAAACGGTAGATATCGGAGCACTGAAACCCTGAAGCCCTTGCGCGGGTATTGGATTTACTCGGGGAGCGCAGAACAAGTTGACGTCGATATTTCGATACCTTGACCCGGCCCTTGGCGGCGTCCCTCCGCTCATCCGGCCGTGGCTGTCGAAATCGATGTGCCGGACGATTCGATCCCCGATTTTTCTGTCCGGTTCTTGCTGCGGCTTTTTGCAATATTTTTGACAGTAGCATTCGTACAGGCATTGCATGCAACGTCGCGGAAACAGCCTGGATGTTGACGATACCCTAAAAACAGTTTGCTCAATGCAATTGCTTTAACGCAGTTAGTCTCATACGAGCCTGACCGCTGGCCATAGTCCAGACACCCCTTACAAGAGACCAACTGCGGCATTGACGGTAAATAC
>CAJXKU010000217.1 GCA_913055945.1 uncultured Lentisphaerota bacterium
GAATGTCTGCGAAGTAAAGAAACTAAAAAGAGGGACGTTAAATGAATTCACCTTTGGAACAACACAAAGCTTATGAACAGCCTTCCGTATTTACGGCTGACGGATTATTACGGGAAGCCCGGCGGCAAAAGAATATACCCCTGGGGGCTGTTACCGGAAATTTGTCTGCTGGACCCGGATGGTGATCTTTTTGAGGAGCTGAAAGACAACGCTGCTCCGCCGAATCCGCATTGGGCATGTTATCACACCGAGTAAGGGCTTGCTTTCATGCAGGTAGTACGAAACCGTAACATCATAAAATTCGGCTTATACGGTTTTCTGAAAAACTTGAAGTTTTTCGAGCCGTTTTTTTATCTTTACCTCCTCTCTATCGGTCTGAGCTACTTTCAAATAGGCGTCATCCTTTCCGTACGCGAAATAACCACTTACGTATGTGAAATTCCGACCGGGGTCATTGCCGATATCTGGGGACGCAAACGGGCGATGCTGTTATGCTTTGTGTTTTATAACGTTTCGTTCATCGGCTATTATTTGGCAGGTACGTTCTGGATTTTAATTCCTGCCAGTGTTGTTTTCGGCATAGGCGAAGCTTTCCGTCTGGGCACGCACAAGGCAATCATTTTCGACTATTTAGACCACAGAGGCATCACTCATCTCAGGACACAAGTGTACGGTTTCACGAGGGCGATCGCCCAGTTGGGAGCGGCGCTTTCGGCTATAGGTGCCGGCAGTGTTGTGATCCTTACTGAAAATTACAGGGCTGGTTTCCTGTATTCGGTCATCCCTTACGCGCTCGCGTTTGGCTTGGTATTGTCGTATCCACCGCTTCCGCATACTGCAGCGGTGCGAGGATTCAGTCAACTTTGGCAGCGATTGAAAAACCATTTACGGGAAGGGGTGATAAACCTTCGGAAAATCAGAGAATTACGCTTATCCCTGGTTAATTCTGCTGTATACGACGGAGCATTCATGGCAGCCCGCGATTATATTCAACCGACAATCCAATTATTTGTCATGGGATCGATTGCTGCCGGAACTCATGAGATAACTAAACCTGGCAATGAAATCGGTGACACCGTTTTAATCAGCGGCTTTTACTTAGTTGCTTATTTGGTGAGCGCCCTGAGTTCGCAGAAATCTCATATATTCAAGACTGTATTCGGAGCCTCAGAACGTGCTCTCAATATACTGTTCCTGGTCAACGCTGCGACTTTTTTGGCGGTTGCCGTTTTTGCTGACGTCAACCTTGTTCTCGTCTTACTGGCTTTTCTCACACTCTTCGCCTTCCAGAACATCAGACGCCCCATCCTGTTAGATTACTTGGCGCAACACACAGAAAAAACCCAACGTGCCACGATGCTGTCGATCGACTCGCAATTAAGATCCATGACCGTGATTGTTTTAGCACCTGTTTTGGGATTAATCGCAGATTTTTTCTCGATTCAGATGATGTTTTTCGCGCTTACTGTTCTGCTGTTCCTTCTTCATTTTACAGTCCGGATGAGACATCCCGATGACAGGCAACGTGTAGCTATCTAAAAAGCTGTTGGAGATACTGCCCCTTGAAGTAGGCACAGCCATAAAACCGCAGTTAACTTTTGTCGGGACCGCTGCATCCGCCTGTGTTGGACTCCGCATCCGTTTGTTGCGTCGGCTCGGCCGGGGTACAACCCGACGGGTTTCTGCCGTTTGGGGGGTTTTGACCGCACGGGGATGTCCGGAGCCGGATAACTGTCCCGCTCAGGCGTTCTGATCCTCATCAGAAACGTACGATTTGCCTGAGTCCCGCAGGAGCCGCTTCCATGAAGTCTGATTCTGTGAACGATTTCCACTAAGGGAAGGCCTGCCTTATATTCAGGGATTGCCTGACTTGTAGAGGTGTTATATTGCGTGTAAGATCAGCGCTGACCAGTATAGAGTCACGTAGAGATGAACTCGGATGATGAGAATTAAAGTATGTATTTCAAAGCGTGAACATCTGTTCAGATAGATAGGTTGTGTTCCGATACCGAAGGAGGTTTTCATGGGCGAAGAAACAACGCAGCCCGAAGGCGAAGCACAGATGAGCGGTTTAGAAGAGCTCGCCGGAAAATATCTGACGTTCAAAGTAGGAGAGGAAGAGTACGGGGCTGATATTCTGCAGGTGCAGGAGATCATCAAGGTCCCGGAAATTACGAAAGTCCCCCATGCTCCACAGGTCGTAAGGGGGATCATTAACCTGCGCGGTAAGGTGATTCCGGTTATAGATCTGCGCCTCAAATTCGGCATGCAGCATGATGAGATCAGCAACTACAACCGCATTATTGTTGTTTATGTGCAGTTGGAAGGCGAGACCACGACCCTGGGCATGCTGGTGGACGAGGTTTCCGAGGTGTGCGATATCACCGCGCAGCAGATGGAGCCGTTACCCGCATTTGATACCCAGGTACAGACTGAATTCATTGCCGCTGTGGCGAAACTGGAAGACAGAGTGGCCATTCTCCTGGATATGGACCGTCTCTTAACTCAGGATGAGTCTGCCGGTGTACAGCAGGCTGCTTCGAAGTGAAGACACGGAATAACTTTCAGCAATAGCTCGGAAAACGGAAAAGATAGAAAAAGGAGGGAAGAATGGAAGGCTATAAAGGAGTAAAATTGTCTACTCGACTCGTCGCGGGATTTGCCACCCTTATCGTGGTGGCCGGTATCCTCGGCTTTGCAGGATGGTACGGTGCTGCGAGCGTAAAGGAAAGAATGACAACATTCGAGAAGTGGGGCGATATTGATGAAGCAACCAATTCCCAGGTTATCCGGAATGTACTGCGCGTAAAAAATGCTTGGCAGGAATACGTTGCTAATCCGGGGCCAGAGCGCAAAGAACAGCTTTTAAACATACTGAATGACACGGAAAAGGATGTTCAGGAGTGGCGTGACCTTGTGCGGGAGGAGAAAGAATTGCGGCAAGCCGGCGGTGAGTTCCTGAACCAATTATCCACCTTACGCGAAAAAGTCGATGCGTTCAGTGAGAATGTACAGCACCGGCAGGAGATACAGGATCAATGGGATGAACTGATCACCCAGTGCCTGGGGCGGTTAGAGGAAACAATGAACGAAGTCATTGATCCTGCCAAGACGAAGGCCGCGGAAGCAGAGGATCTCGAAGCCATGAAGAAATGGAGCCGGATCGACATGGTGATGAACGAGGCCGTGATCGCCAACACCCTCGAACTCCGGCGCGCGGCTTTTAAGTACGCCGCTTCAGAGGGCAGTGAAGAGGCGTGGCGGCAGCTTACCGCGGCCAGGAGATCGCTCAATAACGGACTGGAAGAATGGCGCGGAACGTTTCAGGACGAAGACAAACTGCGAGAAACGGCAGATCAGGTTGACTCTTACCTTACGGAGTTTGCCACGCTGAGCAGTCAATTGAAAAAGGCGACCCGGAACAACCAAAAAATTCAGACAACGGCGTTGACGCTGTGCGACGATGTCGTCGCGCAAGCAGCGGATACCATGGAAAACGTTGTCGATCCGGCGAAACAGAAATCTGTGGAAAAAGCGCATACTGCTGAGAATCTTGCCGCCGATCTTTCGTTCTGGGTTACGCTGATCGGTGTTATCATCGGCATTGCTTTGGCGTACTTCCTGGCACGAAGCATAGCTAATCCGATGAGGATTATTCGTGAATATCTTGACCGTATCTCCAAAGGGGACATGCCGGAAAAGATTCAGACGGAGTACAGAAGCGATTTCAATATCATAAAGAACAATCTGAACCAATGTATAGATACACTTACGGAGGCTGAAAAAGCAAAGGAGTATGTCGACGATGTGTTGCGGAATATCGGAGCGCCGATGTTCGTGGCTGACCCGAATCTGATCGTGACAAGCATAAACGATGCGGCCCTTAACATACTGGGATATACTCGCCAGGAGGTGGAAGGGAAGATGACCTGCGGCGAGATCTGCAAAACCGAGAAATGTGGTACCAGCGGCTGCACAATCAAAAACTGTATGCAGACGGGCGAAATCATCACCGGGGAAGTGAGTGTAACAACACGTAATGGGCAGAAAGTGCCGGTGGCCGCGGTCTGTTCTGCCCTGATCGACAAAGAAGGTAACGCTTACGGCGGTATGGAAGTCATAGTAGATCAGACAGAGCAGAAAAATACGTTGCAGGAAGTTTACCGACTGATTCAGGAAGCCACAAACGGGAATCTCAAGGAGCGTGCAGAGATCGGCGAGTCCACCGGAGACTACAAGAAGTTGCGCGAAGGTATCAACCAGATGCTTGATGCCATCGTGGAACCAGTGAACGTTACTTCGGATTATCTCGACCGTATCGCTCGCGGCGACATTCCGGAAGACATTACCGCGGACTACAAAGGGGAGTTCAACCGTATTAAGGAAAACCTGAATCAGTGCATTGCCAGTCTACGTTCGCTGATTGATGAAGACGGTGGCGCAGCCCTCCAGGCGGCGGCAAACAAAGATCTGACCAAGCGGGTGGAGCGGCAGTACGAAGGCAAGTTCGAAAACCTGAAAAACGACATCAACGAAGTGATTGAGAACCTCGATGAGGCGCTGGCGAACGTGGCCGGGTCTGTTGACCAAGTAAGTGAAGCGAGTACGCAGATCAGCAGCGGCAGCCAGAATCTTGCCGATAACACCAACCAGCAGGCCAGTTCAATCGAACAGGTCTCCAGTTCCTTAGAGGAGATTTCCTCGCAGACGAAACAGAATGCCGACAACGCGGATCAGGCGAACAAGACGACCGAAGAAACAGCAAAGGTTGTCAGCTCCGGTGTGGAAGCCATGGAGCGTATGTCATCTGCCGTAAAAGAGATCCAGAACTCGACCGGGGAGACTTCGAAGATTGTTAAAACCATCGATGATATCGCGGAGGAAACCAATCTTCTCGCCCTGAATGCGGCCGTGGAAGCTGCCCGGGCAGGCGAAGCGGGCAAAGGTTTCGCTGTGGTTGCTGAAGAGGTTCGCAACCTGGCCCAGCGGAGTTCCCAGGCGGTCAAAGAGACCACGGATTTGATTGAGCAGTCTCAGAAAAGTGCGCAAAACGGCGTAGACGTCTCTGAGGAGGTTTCCCAGCAACTGAACAGCATTAAGGAAAATGCTGATAAAGTGAAAACTCTTGTGTCGGAAATAAGCGCGGCGTCAAAAGAACAGACGGAAGGGGTGGACCAGGTAAGTTCGGCCGTGTCGGAGATGAACCAGGCTATGCAGCAGAATGCCTCCAACTCCGAAGAGTCCGCCAGTGCGGCGGAAGAGCTGAATTCCCAGGCTCGAGCCCTCTCCGATATGGTGTCCAGCTTCACACTGAGCAAGAGTGCACAGACCAAATCACGCGAGGAAGCTTCCCAACGGACGCTGGGATCGGGCACCGGGCAGAACGCGCTGCCAGGCTCGCCCGGTCAGCAGAATGAACAGCCGAACAGACAACAGGGAAACGCCGGGCAGCAGGCGCAGAATAAGGCCTCTGCCGGCGCCACGGGCGATAAGTCTAAGGCCTCACCCGCGCAGAAAAATGAGAGTGAGTCCGAGAATTCCCAGCACTGCTCGGAACACAACCAGTCGGAACGGATGATTCCGCTTGACGATGATCAATTGAACAAGTTCTGAGCAATGATCAATGGGCGGTGTCTGTGATGGAGTGGATCCCCGTGCTGGTAGTGTGAGAATCTGTATGCGAAGAGCAGGGTCAGGTTCAGGTCGCTTTGGAGTTCTGGTGCAATCCAAACTCTCGGGTGAAATTCGCCGGGTTAAAATGCCGGCTGGTCTTGCCACCCGGCAGACTAGCTCGTATATATGGGATCGGCGGAGCCGATCTTTCGGAGTGCGGCGCGCTCCGTGCGCCGCTTTGCACTGCGTGCAGGCATTGCATGCAGCGGACTGCGTC
>CAJXKU010000218.1 GCA_913055945.1 uncultured Lentisphaerota bacterium
GTCATGAAGTTCATTTGCAACCTGTACGTTTTCTGGTTCTGTAACGATAAATTCTTCGCTGGTAGCAATGTTATAAGTGACCCAATTGGTATCCAAAGCATTGTACCAGTAAACATATTTCCCATTCGGTGATACATCAGGTCTCGCACGGCAATCTTCTTTAAACATTTCGGCTTCTCCGGATTGGAAGCGGTATACGGTCTCGCCCGTACCAAAGAAGTCAAGGATAAAGTCTCTGCTGGTCAGATATTCGGTTATGGCGGCGGTCAGGGACAGGGTTGCTTCAAATTCTTTCGGGCTGTTCTCGTGCGCATTCAGTCGAAATCGTACCCTATCCCACAGTGTACGGGGAAGGTAATACGTATCCACGACCAGGGCTGTACGGGGTAGATATTCCTCCCGGAATTCTTTGACGATCGGGTACCCGGTCCGCGCCCAGGAACGCCAGTGGATATGCCTGGGATTGTCACCGTCACGAAAGTATCGGCATCCGACGAATTCGGTTGATTCGCCTATATGAGAGCTGTAGGCGACGCCCCCGGCCTGATAACGCATACCTTTCGGCAGATTCAGGTGTCTGAGCGGCGTGTAATCAGGGTACACGGTGAGGTTTTGAGGATATCCTGTGGTTTTACCCCACTTCCATAAGAAAAAGGGAAATCCTGAATCGGCCCTGACAGCCGGAAGCCTGTAGGACCCACGTTTTCCCACCTCGATGTCCGCCTTTGCCCGTGTGCTTTCACCTGCGGTGAGAAAGTCCACCAGCGGCTTACCTTCCGGAAACCGGAAGGGACCATGGAAGGGCAGGGTGTCGATAGCGACATCCCACTTGGCTCGAGGCGAATCATTACGGATATGATAAACGGCGGTCATAACGGTGTTCGCTCGTATTCGTACAGGGGTGTGGCGTTCGACGTGGAATGTGGGCCATACCAGCATACCGCATATGAAGTCTCCGATGAAAAGAGCGACTACGAGAAACGAGAGGAGAAAGAGCGGGATCTGGAGCGTGACAAGGGCGTATGGAACGAGGAGCAGGCAGCACAGCGCTATTCCTCGAGCGGGGGTGGTGAGATGTCGGTTGACCAGCGCATGGGCCCAATACAGCAGGTACATCGTAAACGACTTGTACCTGCCCAGTCGGGGTACTTTTGCCGCCAGATCAGGCGGACCGGCGTAGAATTTTTTTTTCCAGCGACGAATGGCGTTCATACGGGGGCCGGCAAAGAAGCCGTGATTTCGTTGACGAGTTCCTGTTTATCAATTCCCGCGTGCCTGTTCTCTGTGTTCAGCATCATCCGATGGGCCAATACAGGAACGGCAAGTTCTCTGACATCGTCAGGGATCACATAGTTTCGGCCTCGTATCAGGGCAAGCGCCTGGCTGAATCGATATAAGACCAGACCTGCCCGCGGGCTTGCACCGAGATGAATCCGGGTATCCTCGCGTGTAAGCCTTACGAGTTGTGTGACATATTTAAGGATCGTCTCTTCCACGTCGACACGCTTGACCTCCTGCTGAAGCTGGACGATATCTTCAACCGTGGCTACTGGCGTGATATCCTCAAGGGGATCGGTTTCTTTGTGTTCTTTTATGAGGTCAAGTTCCTGCTGCTCTTCAGGGTAGCCCAGGTTGAGTTTGATCCCGAACCGGTCAAGCTGACCTTCCGGAAGCGGGTAAGTGCCGTGGTATTCGACAGGATTTTCAGTCGCGATAACTAAAAACGGGGAAGATAGAGGGTTTTTTTTTCCTTCTACGGTAACCTGGCGTTCATTCATGGCTTCGAGCAATGCGGACTGCGTACGCGGCGAGGCTCGGTTTATCTCGTCAGCAAGCAGAATGTTGCAAAAGATGGGGCCGGGGGGAAAGAAGAATTCCCCGTTGTTGGCGGAAAAAACCATACCTCCGACGACATCCGTGGGCAGCAGATCCGGTGTAAATTGTATGCGTCTTAATTCGCCTTTGATGGAGAAAGCGAGAGCTTTTGCTAGTGTGGTTTTGCCTACGCCCGGGACGTCTTCCACAAGGATATGATTATCCGCCAGAAGGGCTGCAAACACGAAATCCCTTACTTGCTGTCGCGTCTTAAGGACATGTTGGAGATTTTTATCAAGGCGGGCTATGATTTCACGATTATCGGCAGTTGGTTCGTTTTCCATTGTGTCACCTTTGTACCGGTTTGCGCAGAAGTTGGCAGAACTTTGTCGGATTCTATCAGGTTATAGCTTTTTAAAGATAATATAGGAATGCAGGCAAACGGGACAACGTTCAGGCAGTGGGAATGTTTGACGATGGAAGGTTGCAAATCCGCAAGTTCTCAAAATGATCCCCCTTCTAAACAGTGCCTCAAGTGGTTTGGTCTTTCTGCCGGAAGGCGGGAAGGATTCAAGCCGGGAGCTGTGATGTGATGTGATGAAGTTTCGCTCTTCTCGCTCAGCTGCTGGTGTTTCCCGCCACATAACGTCGGGCACCACATAACCCTGTAAAATCGGATATAGTATTCCCAATATATGTGGTGTGTTTCTTCGCGCAAATTGTGCGCCTTTTGAGGCATGGTATGGCAATCCTCAGCAGAAGTACTCTTGGAGAAGTCAGGGAAGAACCGAATATTGGCTTCGGGAAGGAACGATTCGATCGAATACGATTCGACAGCCCCAGGCGGGACGCCCGGTGTTTTTTCGGGGAACAGCACTAAAAGCATGTGCTTGATTGTGCAAACTGTGAGGTTAAAGTGCGGCATTATTTGATACAGGGTGTTTGAGTATTAAGTTCGAACGGAACTATGTCTGAGATCTGCGGAAACATGTATGTGTATCAGCCTGCAGGCTGTTCTTACATCAAGCGGAAACAGGCGCTGGAAAAGGCGATACCGGGGGGTATCCTCCGGAAAATGTCACCGCGAGATGAGGTTTAAAAGTTGGAGACCGCAAAGGTCACCGAAAATCATGATGGAAGAGCGTGTATGGCGGATGTAGAGGTTGCTGAGAACGATGGGGCGGGAAGTTATTCCCTTGTGCGGGAGCAAGTAAACCGCGATGTGGTCTGGCTGGTATCAAAGCTGGAGGAAACCGGGCACGAAGCCTACGTGGTCGGCGGGGCAGTGCGGGACCTGGTTCTCGGGCTGACGCCCAAAGATTACGATGTGGCCACCTCCGCCTCACCGGAAGAAGTTTGTCAGGCTTTCGGTCGGCGCCGAGCGCGTATTATCGGGCGCCGTTTCCGGATCGTCCATGTCCGCGTACGAAGCCGTGTGTACGAAGTGAGTACGTTTCGGCGAGAGCCTACTGCGGAAGAAAGGAGGGGGCGGGAGGACGATGATGGTGTTATGTTATGGCGTGACAACGTATTCGGGACTTTGGAAGAGGACGCATTTCGGCGGGATTTCACCATCAACGCTCTATACCTGGACGTAACGGGTGACCAGGGTGTTATTGACTACGTGGGCGGCCTCGAAGATATTCGCAGCGGCTGGGTTCGCATGATCGGGGATGAGAACGTCCGGATTCCCGAAGACCCTGTGCGGAATCTGAGGGCGTTAAAATTGGCCGGAACTTACGGCTTTGAGGTGGATTCCGCTCTCAAAGCGGCTATTCCAAAGTATTCAGAGCTGATCCAGGCCAGTTCACGTTATCGGCTCTTCGAGGAGTTGCTGAAGATTCTGATGATTCCGCACAGCTATGCGATTTTCCAGTTGTTCAGCGATTACGGGTTTCTTGATCATTTTCTGCCGAAGGTTTCAGCATTATGGAGCAGTCAGACGGGGCAGATTCTGCAGAAGCTTTTGAGAGGCCGGGATCGACGGCTTGCCAATGGTGGTTATACTGAGGCTAAGACACTTGCGTTAGCTACGTTATGTTTTCCTTATGTGGCATCTTTATTACAGGAGTACGAGGATTTAGAGGATTTATGGTCATTGCACGACGGGCTGGAACGGACCTGTCGGGAAGCGGTTGTGGAGGTTCTGTATCCTCTCACAGTCCCTCGTTTCCTTTCTGCACGGGTGCGGGATGTGATTCTTCTGATGCCGCGTTTTAAGATTGGCAGGCAGCCGCGGCGATTGCAGCGTCATCCGGAGTATAAGTATGCCAGGGAGCTTTTTCTGCTGCTCGTGGAAGTTTTCGGGTGGGATAAGGAGCTTGCAGATCGATGGCCGTCACCCCCGAAATCGAATTCTAAAAGAAAACGAGGTAGACGGTAGAGCATTCAGTCAGAAAAGTGATTGGAGTTAGAATGAAGTTTACATCAGAAGAAATAAGAAATCGTTTAAAACAGCGGGAAGAGGAACTTCGTCAACCTGGAGCCATTCTCTTTTCGCAAAGTCGTTACGAAATTCAGCGAGTTCTCGGGGAAGGTGGGATGGGTATTACCTGTCTCGCGAATGAATTCAGTGCCGCAAACCTCAAGCGTCCCGTTGTGCTTAAGTTTGTGAAAGATAGTCTGGATCCCAACAGGCTTGCACGATTTCTGAACGAAGTTCAGTTGAGTATTCTTTTCAATCACCCTAACCTTGTACCTATCTTCCGGTTGGAATCGGAGACGCTGCATGTGAAGCCTTCGCGAAGTTGGCTTCCCGGGGGGCGGACTCATGGGCATGTCTTGTACTATGCTGTCATGCAGTATATTGACGGATGGAACATGCGGCAGCTTGTCAATCGACTGCGAGGGCTGAGAATTGCCCTGCATCATGATATCACGGTTTTTATAATTGCAAGAATCGCTCGGGGATTGCAGTATGTGCATGAATACAAGGATACGGACGGCAGATCCCTGGGGCTGGTACACCGCGATGTATCGCCCGAGAATGTTTTGATGGATCGGTACGGTCGAATAAAAATGGGCGACTTCGGCTTGACGCGGCCGGCACGTGAATTGAGAACCGAGGAAGAAGGCGGTCAGGCAGGAAAAATACTCTATTGTGCTCCTGAGCAGATCGATGGCTCGACCTTGGATGCGCGGGCTGATATTTACAATCTGGGGCTGTTGATGTATTACATGTTCACGAATCAGGACCGCTTTGCACCGGAATTACAGAGTGAAGATCGTGTTCGGGAGCGTATTCGGGCCAAGATGCGGCGTTCTCCCCTGGAGGAGCTGGAGCATGTCAGCCCGCGGTTGGCCCATATCTGTGATATTTGTATGCGGGAAGATCCTTCGGAACGGTACCAGAATTGTGAGGATCTGGCTACGGATATTGATATTTACTTCAAAGAAACCCAGAAAGTTGTCACGAATGAACAACTTATGGAAGTGCTGCAGGACTTGTTCAGTAATGAGCCGCAGTTCGTCTCACGTCGCTTCATTCCGTTGACAGGTTCGCCGAAATTGGAGCAGCCCCAGCATGATCCCGGCGCCGATGAGATGGAAGCGGAACATGAGGCACCGCCTCTGAGAACGGTCCCGTTGAATCAGAGCGGAGAAAAGGGCAGTAATGCGACTGGGGAGGAAAATGATAGCGGGGATCAGAAATAAGTTCAGTGGATCTGGCTTCCAATCCCGCAGAAGCGGCGGATTCACGCGGTTCCGGAACTTTTGACGATTTCGTTGTTTTTCTGGTCCAGTACCGCCATTCGGGGGGTAAACGCCGCGGCTTCTTCTTCAGAGCACGTGCCGAAGGCCATAATGGTCACAATATCACCTTCCATGCCCTTGCGGGCAGCGGCACCATTCAGCCCGATGGTCTTGCTGCCGCGGGGGGCCTCTATGGCGTACGTTTCCAGGCGTTCGCCGTTTGTCGTATTTGCGATGAGAAGCTTTTCATTCGGATAGATCCCGACAGCATCCATGAGGTTTCGGTCTATGGAGAGACTTCCTTCGTAATTAAGGTTCTGAAATGTGATAACGGCCCGATGGATTTTACTTTTCAAAAGGGA
>CAJXKU010000219.1 GCA_913055945.1 uncultured Lentisphaerota bacterium
CGAGCCTGACCGCCGGTGCAGCCATCGGACACCCCAGTATGAGACTCGCCGCCTTTAAGAATTCAACAGACCGCCTATCCATTTCAGAATTCAATATTCATCATTTTCACGGAAGACACGAAAAGATTACAAATTCAATGTCTGTTCAAAAACAGTTTCGCGCATGCTGCGCATTTCCACACATCTTCTCTTAAGGTGAAACGGAGATGGTTTCGCGGCCGCCGGACCAGATCAGTTCCACTTCCAGGGGGATATTCGTCTGAACGTCGATTTCAGGTCGCTCATTGGGATTCTGACGGCCGGGGCAGTAAAGGTCCAGCACGCCTTCGGTGCCGAAGGGGTAGCGCTTCACGCCGTGCCCTTCGGTCAGGCGGACGTCCCATACCAGCCGGTTTTCGGATACATCGGGGCGCAGCCCGAAAATGTATTCGAACAGTACGGCCACGGGACCAAGCCCTCCCCAACCGACGAAGTCACGCTTTGCGGGTTGGCCGGGAGCCGCTTTCTCGGGGGCATAGTTTTCCCATACGGTTCCGGTTTCATTGTATACCGCCATGACGTTATCGTGATGATTGCGAGCGATTGCATGGGCCAGATCGTCATATCCGTAACGCGTCAGTCCACGCAGGATCATGTATGTCGTGGGCGGCCAGACACTACCACGCCAGTATGCGCCGGTCGGCTCGTAGTCCGAGTCGGAGGCGCTCATTGAGGGGACGCGATGATATCGGTTGAAGGTTTTTTCATCTTCCAGGTGCTCCACGAGCCGTGCGGCCTGCTCCGCTGATGCCTGTCCAGCGAGCAGTGGCCAGAAACCGGCAATCGACTGGAACCCCGAAATCGACCCTTCCCGCCGTACATCATAATAGAAGCCGCTCACTTCGTCCCAAGCTACATCGTTAATCCAGGAAGTCAGTTGTTCGTTTTCTTCCCGAAGGTCAGAGACTTCATCCTCCCGTCCGAGTACTTGCGCCATGCGTTGTAAGAGGTCTGCTGAAAACGCTGCCTGGGCCGTGGCGTCGATCCAGCACATATGCCCGTGTTCGACGTGTACGTCATAGTTTTCGGGTAAACGCGGCTGATTATCCATTCCGCAGGCCAGACCGCAGGACCAGTAAGCGCCGCTTGGCCATGAGCGATGCGTGCGCATCCAGCGATGATAGGCGAGAAGTACGGGGAATATTCTGGCCAGCCGATCGTGATCGGCGGTCTGCTGAAAATATTCCCATTCCGCCCAGGCGAAGACATTGGGTCCGGTGGAAACCGGATCATGAGGATGGAAACGGGCTTGCCCGTCCCACTCTTGACGCTCGCGTGTAATGAAGCCGTCGTCGCGCTGGGCGGCGTATAGATTGTCAAGGGTCTGCTGAAAATGAAACGCACGATTGCCGTAACGAGTGAACATGAGGATAAAGCAAGTGTCCCAGAGGAAGAGACAGTCGTTGAACGCTGTATCGATGAAGTTGCATACGAATCCGGTCAGCGGCTGGGGGTGGCGTATATTGCCGAACGCAAGTTCCCATACTCTCCAGTATGCCTCGATTGCGGCGTCGTGACCTTCCCACATCGGCTCCGGAAGTTTGTCCCGGGCTTCGGCAAATGAAGGAAGGGGAGTGGAGATGCGTTGGGCATCACGGTATACATTCTCAGCAACGAGCGGCTGATCCGCCACAAAATCCAGATAATACGAAGCTTGCGATTTTTTCTTAGCCATCCTGCGAGTTCTCTCCCGTGTTTAAATAATTGTTAAAGTTCGAAGATATCTGCGGTAAAGCACGCTATTCATTGTTCCATGATCAGAACTGTCCGGCTTGTCCGCAAAGTGAAGGCCATTACAGCATCTGCCAAAGGTTCTCTGGCTGCACTCTTGTACTTTACATTTTGTAACGCTTCTCAAAAGACGGGCTATGGGGCTTTGCCAGAGAAACATCTTGATTTTTTTTTCGTGAGGAATATAGTCGCCCAAACGTGCGGGAAAACACCATGAGGGGTTTACTGGAAACTGCATCGCATACAGGATAGGATATCGAACGATGAATTCGAGCTATTACGGAAGGCGCCGGATATCTGTCTGCATGAGGGTGATCCTGTTCTGGTTTGTCTGCGGTTTATTGACGCTCCCGGTCATGGGGGCGGATAAGGATTCCCGCACCGGCGTCGAGACCGATGGAAAAAACGGGCAGTATGCCCAACCGGATATCGAAGAACTGGCCAGTCAGATCGCGGACGCAGAAAAGCGTGAGGAGTTGCTGAAACAACTCCGGATCCTTGCGCGGGCTTCTGAAGCGGGGTCGGAAGCGGAGCAGACTGACGCCGAAGAAAACTGGTACATCCCGAGCTTCGCCCGGCTCAGGACTGTGTGGCGCTCCCCGCAAGATATTCAGAATCTGGCCCAGCGGGTCGTTTTATCTGTGTTCGTCCTATTTCTCTGGGTCGGGGGGTGGATTTTGGCCCGTCGCCGGTGGCTTCGTAAAGGAAAAACCTCATTGAAGGTACGCTCCCGCGCAATAGGAGGTTTTGCCGTGACAGGCGTGCTGGCTGTTCTGTTTATCTGGGGGGCCGCGCTTGGTACCATATTTTCCAGTGGGGCAGGGCGGGAATTCCTGGCGAATGGTGTAAGCATTATATTTACGGTGCTCGGCGGATGGATCTGCTGGCGCGTGTTGACCGGATACCTTTCGAAACGTGTCGCCGGTGACTCCTCGCAGGGGCAACCGGCGTTGAGCAGACGGATGCAAACACTTTTTCCGTTATTCCGCAATATCCTGCGGATCGTTATCATTGCTGCGGTTACGCTGGTGGCCCTGGCGGAATTGGGGATCAATATTGCTCCACTGCTGGCAGGTGCCGGTGTTGTCGGACTCGCTGTCGGGTTAGGTGCACAAACGTTGGTCAAAGATCTTATTATCGGCTTCACCGTATTGGCAGAGGACGCCATTCGGATAGGCGACTGGGCCATCCTGGGCGGTCATGACGGACAGATCGAACACCTTACCATCCGGCACGTTAGAATGCGGGACATTTACGGAAACGTGCACGTGGTGCCCTGGAGCAACGTTCAGGGTGTGACAAACCAGACACGAGACTACGGGTACGCGGTATTCGAAGCTGGTTTCGCCTATCGCGAGAATATCGACGAAGTGGTGGACGTCATCAGGCAAGTGGCTGCTGAAATGCGCGAAGATCCTGCTTTAAAAGGCGATATTCTTAGTGATCTCCAGGTATTGGGGTTGATAGAGCTCGGTGATTCCGCCGTAGTGGTCCGCACCCGATTCCGCACGAAACCTTTCCGAAGGTGGTTTCTGGAGCGTGACTTTCGTCGACGTGTAAAGAATCGTTTCGATGAGTTGGGCATAGAAATACCGTATCCTCACGCCACCGTGTACTTCGGGCAGAATAAGCAGGGCAGTGCACCCCCTGCGCGCGTGCAACTTTCCGAAAACCGTCAAGCGCAGCCGGAGCGGGGGGAATAGGAGGACGCGGAACAGGCTGAGGTCTACTACAAGCTCGTTGCGCGTCAGGATGCGCCGACGTGCCGGGAGTCAACCGGCAAATTCAGGTCCATTGGCCTTCGTGATCGGATACAAGGATTCGGTTTTCTGCGAAACTTCTCTGCACGATGCGTTACAGAAACGAGTGCTCCTGTTAAATATCCGCTGTTTCAAATGCAATTGAGCCGAAGGCTCTTTAGGAGTGCGGCGCGTTTATGCGCCGCTTTGCACTGCGTGCAGCCATGAAAAGGCAAACCTTCAGGTTCGCTTTCTTAAAGCGCTACATAGACCGGAGCGCACGTCAAAAACGATGCATTGACGTCGGACGTTCCAGTTGTCATCAGGCTTGAGCTCTGGAAATCGGTGAAGGCCCCGTTTTTCCTCAGCGCTTACTCCTTGGCGACCTCCATGGCAATCTCCGCCCATACGGAAAGGCGTTGGGGCTCATAACGAACGGTGCTGAGGTCTTTCAGAATGAACTCCAGAGGACAGCCGTGCGTCTGGCATATGTTCCGGGTGTGCCGGAGGTCATCGCGAATCTCATCCGTGCGCAATTCGTCACCGGCAAGCATTGACGGGCTCGGCTTCCGTGAAAAAACAAAATCCTTACCGATTCCCGCAGCTCCCTGTTCCTGATTGACCCAGGGACTCATCGAAACCTTGCGCACGTGCGGCAGCATGCGGACCTCGTTCATCTTATCGTGCAACGGATCGCAGCAGCCGTAGTACACCAAACCGAATCTCTCGCAGATGGGCACCATATAGTCAATCTCGAACTCCCTGAACATATCCGGCGAAACTGTGCCCAGCATCTGCGCCAGTCCGAACATCCAGATATCCTTGGTGCGAGGCTTTTGCGGCGTATAGCCCTGCGCGGGGAGTTCCTCGGTGTGAGCGCCCGTGCAGTGAATGACACTCTGCGGTTCACAGAGAAGTCTCTGTTCTTCGAGCTGGTCGAGCATGCTTAAGTACCCCTGGGACATCCGCTCCAATAGCCGGTGCATAAAATCAGGTCGATCCATAAGGGCAAACAGTGCGTTTTCAACGCCCATCCAGGTGGCGATCGGGTCCCAGAGTGAGAGATACGGCTGGGTTCCTGCGGGACGCACGTCCAGTAAATCACCGAAGATATGTTCAGCCAGCTCCACACGCCGTTCAGTCTCGGATGCATCATGTGTGATTTCCGGCATCCGGATTTTCTCCAGATCTTCGTCAGTCTCCAGTTGGTTTTTATAACTATGGGCAACAACAGGGTTGTTTTCGTCTGTAGCGACAGTGTCTTCTTCTCTGGTTATACCGAAACCACTGTTATGAATCGCATTGGGGATATGAAAGACGGGTTCGACGACCATGTCCACGGGAAAATGATTCCACTGGTATAGGATACGTCGGAAACGCTGTTCATACCCGCGACACTCTTCATCGGCGCACTGCAGTGTAAGTTCTTCGTCGCCGGATAGTTCGTTCCAGCACACCTGGTCGATCATCACCATAGGTCTTTCAGGGCGGCACCCATTCAGTTTGCGCCAGAGTTCACGCTTTTCCTCCTGCACCGGCAGCGCGGCGGCTTCGGCTGTGCGGGAAGCAAGATCACGCAGAATCTGCTTGTCTTTGTTCGCGAGCGCAGGTGCTTTACTCATGAAAAATGATTACCCCGTGTTCGGGTTCCGCGTCTTATTGAAACAGGAATCCTAATGACTCTTCCCACGGTGAACATATTGAACAGGCCCCTGGCGAAAGAAAATGTGTATCATATATCTTAATCGGTTCAGCAATTATTGCCATAGGCATGAATCCTTTTCGAGATTTCAGATATTTCCCTTATATTGTGGGGTTCTGCAGAGAAGACACAGTTCAGCTTTGGGTGAACAGGAAAAATGGAGACGGTATGTATGGATTCGCAATCGTGGTTTCAACGCGCGCAGAAAGTTATACCGGGCAGCGTAAACAGTTCGGCTCGGGCGTTTAAAGGAGTCGGGGGTGTGCCCGTGACGATCGAAAAAGCGGCAGGTTCTGTAATGACTGCGGCTGACGGGACGAATCTCACGGACTATTGCTGTTCATGGGGTCCCTTGATTCTCGGTCACGCCCGGCAGGAGGTTGTGGAGGCGGTGTGCAATGCGGCCAGGAACGGCACAAGTTTCGGTACGAACACGGCGCGAGAAGTTGAGTTTGCGGAGTTTCTGTGCCGAACGATCCCTCACATTGACAAAGTGCGGATGGTGAATTCCGGAACGGAAGCGGTGATGACGGCTTTGCGGTTGGCTCGGGGGGTGACCGGACGACGAAAAATCCTCAAATTCGAAGGGTGTTATCACGGTCATGTCGACTACCTGCTTGTATCCGCCGGGAGCGGCCTTCTGACAGGCGGACGCTCG
>CAJXKU010000220.1 GCA_913055945.1 uncultured Lentisphaerota bacterium
TTGCCACTCCGCTTCGCTACGTTGCTGCACGTTCGTGCAGCCGCTGTCTGACCACTTGACAGTGGTCAGACGGTCCGGGAATCGAAGCTAACGACGCAGATGCAATCACAAAATTAACCCTTTAGGGTAACGTCTCTGCTATGCCTGCAGGTGTGGATAATAATGGGGGGCGTCGTCCAGTAATAGCACTCTTTGCCGCCCAAATCCGAGTTCCGGTTAAAGTGTCTGTTTCTACTGCTCTTCATCCTGCCCGTAATAAATACCCGCCGTTTTTTTTGCGTCAACGACAAAGGCAATCCCGGAACCGGGTTTATCCAGTTCCGCCTTACGAACGATTGCCGTGAAAACATCGTCGGAAATGCGCTGGGGGACAACGGTGAGCACGATTTCTTTCTCCGGTTCGATAGGGATACCCAGGAGCTTTTTCGTTTCGTGGGCGCCTGTGCCACGGCCGTGCAGAATCGTTCCCCCTTGCGCTCCGGCCTCCTTGCTTGCCTGCACAACCTGTTCACTGTAGTGTTTGTCCACGATGGTTATGATTACGTCGAATCCTTCATCATTCATTTCGGATTCCCCCTTTTACTGAATAGATCGTGCCGAACGTCAGCAGGGTTAATATCGGTGCTAACGCAACCAGTGCTATCAGCCCGAAAGCGTCGAAGGTTGCTGTCCTTCCCTCCATTGCCTGGGCTAATCCTACAGCTACGGCCAACACGAAGGAAACGGTCATCGGTCCAGTCGCAACCCCGCCGCCGTCAAAAGCGATCGCAGAGAACGTAGAGTGGCAAAACAACAAAAGCACCAACGCCAAGATATAGCCCGGAATCACAATATATCCGACCGGTATGCCGTAAACAATTTTTCCCATCGCCAGCGCCACAGCCCCGCCTACGCCCAAAGCCATGACAAAAAGAACAAATCTGTAGGTAACCGCTCCCGCTGAAGCTTTTTCCACTTCCTGACAAAGAATTCTCACGGCCGGTTCGGCGACAGCAGCAAACAGTCCTAAGAAAAAGCCGATGACCACTGTTATCCAACTGTAATCTATACCACTCATAATGTGTCCCATTTCTTTGCCTACAGGGCCGTATCCCACCTTTACGCCCTGAAGAAAAAGGGTTAAGCCCACAACACTTAAGAGAATCCCTTTAAAAAGATTTACAAGTTTTTGCCGAGGCATGCGGACAAACAGAAACTGGAAAGTGATAAAAAACACAATAATCGGCGCTATTGCGTACATCACCTCGCGCAACGTCTCTCCGATATAGAAAAACTTAAAGAGCTCATTCATAACAACAAGATTCCCAGTATCATTGTGCCGATAACAGGCCCGATAGAAGCGATCCCGATAATCCCGAATCCGTCGCCGAACGCTGTTTTCCCGCCCATAACGGACACTGCTCCTAAGCCCAATGACAGTATAAAAGGGACTGAAAGCGATCCTGTGGTAACTCCCCCGGCATCAAAGGAGATAGCCGCAAATTCCGGCGGTGTGAAGAACGAAAGCAGGCTTATCATAAGATATCCTCCGGCCAGAATATACGCTATACGGAAGTTTAGTAAGATACGCAGGATAGCCAGCATTGTACATACACCAGTGCCTGCGGAAACGGTTACGATGAGGGGAAATTTGCTGATATTTCCGGAAGAAGCACTCTCTACATGCTCAGCCAGAACATGAACACTGGGTTCGGCAACTGTCACGATAAAGCCCAGAAGCAGTGCAAAAACGAGCAGAAAAAAAGCGGAGCCGCGCTTCGGTAATTCGGAGCCGATAGCCTCTCCTATCGGCAAAAGACCTATCCTTACCCCATGCAGGAACAAGGTAAGACCGACAAGTATAAAGAGGGTTCCTGCGGCAAAGCGCAGGATAACGTTCCACGGGGTATAAACAAGGGTGAACTGAAGGATAAAAACGAATGTCGCGATGGGTGCGACGGCTGTCATCACTTCTCTGAAGTTCTGTTTCAGGCTCTGGGACATACGAACAGCGGAACAGTCGCCTTATTTTCTTTGAAAAAAGCGCTTTTTTAATTATTATAATGTATATACATTTCTGTACCCGATTGGAACGATAAACGCACGGTGAAATCTTTTTCCGTCAGGGATAATAACACCGTTGGCGTTAACGGCAGAAGAGGGCACGGATGAAGAGTGATCCTCTTATCAAACAGGAATGACATTTCAGTTTTACGCTATGGCGAGAAAAACAGGTATCCGGGTTAGGTTTTCGTAACCATTCTCTGTAACCGCTACCACGTCTTCTAATCTTACCCCGCCCCATTCGGGATAGTACAGGCCGGGCTCTACAGTCATGACGTGGCCCGGCTGCAAAACTGTCTCGCCGGCGTTGCTGACCCGCGGCCATTCATGCAGATTCAGGCCCAGGCCGTGTCCGAGGCTGTGGATAAAACCTGAGGGTCCGGACTCGGCGGATGTCGATGTTGTAAATCCGTGGGCGGACAGGACGTCTGCGGCGGCGTTATGGGCTGCGGCGGCGGGGCGTTCGGGGGCTATTTCTGTCTTGGCGGCCGCTTTCGCTTCGTTGACGGCTTCGAATGCTTGGGCGACGATCGGCGGCGGGGTTCCTTTAACAAATGTACGGGTCAGGTCGCCGTAGTATCCGGTGCGGTTTGAGCGGGGGAAGATATCTATGACGATGGGCTCGTTTGCGTGAATCTCTCCGTTGCCCTCATCGTGCGGGAAAGCGCTGCGGATGCCGGCGGCTGCAATCGTATGCGCCGCGGTGCCACCCTCGCGGGCGATGGCAGCGTTAATAATGCCCTGTAAGATTTCTGATGTCAGGGGGGCTTCCTGCCAGACAAGAGCTCCGTCGCTGTCGATGTCCGCGTTGCGGAGGGCGGCGACTGCCTGCTGCATGCCGGATTCAGCCATGCGCACCGCTTTTCGGATAAATTCGATTTCGTGTGCATTCTTTTGTTCCCGTTCCGGAAAAAAGGGGCTGACAGGGGAAATCTTCAGTCCGGCCCTGTTCAGTTTGTAGGCGAGGCCGACCGGAAAATCTTCCGGGACTTCCAGTTCGGTCACCGCCGCGTGTTCGGTTATTGCCGGGATGATTGCTTCAGCACGCGGTGGCGGCTTTTCCTGCAGGTCGTATTGACGGGCCGTTTCTTTGGTGGTGTAGACATTGGCTTCTTCCCCCAGCGCGGAACGCATTCGCGCCGCTTCAAGGTCGGATACCACCACGGAAGGGTAATCGTCGATCTCTATCCATATAAAGGGATCCGGCAGCATAATGCCGACGGCGTAGAGCATATCTGCGCTGGTTTCCGAATCGGCGTATATCAGCCGGGCCGTTTTGCGTGGTGTCTGTTCGTTGTTCATTCCAGTTTTGTTCCTTTATAAGAGCTTTGTCATTTCAGTGGAAAAAAATATGCCGAAGTATGGTACAGCTTAAAGAAAGCTGGCGATTGAAGTTAGGATGTTACTTTAACGTGAATCGGGTACTGTAAAAGACGTTACAATGCTTAAGCAGGAGAACAGCATGCCCCTTGGAGAACGCATAAAAAAGATGATAAAGTCTGCCGGCCGTGGTGAGGTCCTGTTCTGCGGCGGGGTTCTTCTCATCCTGGCGGTGTTTGTACGGGGCGTTTTTCTGGTGCAGTTTGCTGACACGGCCCTTTTCCCCGTGGCGGTGGGGGCGGATACAAGCGAATACTTCAATTGGGCGAAGCGCATTCTGGCCGGAGAGCTTTTGTGGCAGGAAGTGCCCATCCATGCGCCGCTGTATCCCTATTTCCTGGCGTTCCTGCTGTGGCTGACGGATATGAGTATCCCGGCGGTGCGTGTGATTCAGGCGGGGGTCGACGTGCTGGCCATGGGGGCGGTTGTTGCGGGATTGCGCGCTCTGGGGTGTACGAGGACGGCATGGCTTACGGGGGTGATCTGGGCGATGTATCTGCCGCTTGTCTATATCAGTGTGCAGCTGCTCAGTGAATCACTTCTTGTGCCCTTGATAAGTCTCGGCTTGCTGGCGCAGTGTCTGTTCTTCAGGTCCTGCGGACGGCGTGTCAAGTCCTGCGGACGACGTGACAGGTCCTGCGGACAGCCCGGCGGATCCGATGAGCGGCAAAAAGGAGCTTTGGTTAGTCGACCTCTGCTGGTTACGGCGGTCTTGATGGGGCTGTTTTCCGGGCTGGCGGTGATTACGCATCCGGTCACGCTTTTCATCCCCGTTTTATTTGCCGGTCTTACGTACGTGGCGGTCGTACGCACGGCGCTGATGGAGCGGGGCAGGGGGCTTCTGTACGCCGGTACAGTGCTTGTGGTCGCGTTCTTGGTTGTGGCGCCGGTGACGTTGCGGAATTATCAGGTCAGCGGTGAGTTTATCCTCGTGCAACGGCATACTGCGTTAAACATGTATATCGGGAACAATCCTGAGGCCACGGGTACCTGCTATGTCCGGCCCGACGGTTCATACGAAAAGCTGGCGCGCTTGCCGGAGCGGGGGCAGGAGCAAAGCGTGGACACCGTGAGCGAGGCAAGAGGGGTTTTTCTGCAGAAGATTGCGGACTACGTGACGAGTGCGCCTTTGGACTGGGCGGGATTGCTGGGCAAGAAACTGCTTTTGACGTGGAACGCTGTGGAAATCCCTACAGGTTCGGACCTGCCGTTTGTTCGGGAATTGACACCGCTTATGCGTCTGCCGGTCCATTTTTTCGGCATCCTGGGGCCGTTGGCGTTGGTCGGCATTTACACGCACCGGCGGCGGTTTTTCTTCTATCCTTTCATCGGTGTAACGGCAGGGTACACCATTCTGCTTACACTTCTGGTCACCGGCGCCAGGTACCGGCTGGGTATGTTGCCTGCTCTAATCGCGTTGGCCGCTGCGGGACTGGCGGAACTCTCCTCATCAGCGGCGCGCTGGACACTTAAGCAGCGGGCGATCGCCGCCGCTGTATTTGCAGCAGGGGTGATCGCGGCGTACGCCATACAGCCGCCTCAAGTGGAACACGGCCGCAGCGAGGCGTATCAACTCCTTGCCGAAGCGAATTGGCGCCAGCGCAATCTGGATCGGGCAGAATATTGGTGCCGCCGTGCAATCAAGCGACGCCCCGAGCAGACCTCGAGTTATCACATCCTGGGCGCGATTGAAGCTCATCGAGGCGATCATCAAGCCGCCGTAAGGCTCTACAAGCAGGCTCTCGAGTACGCCGAGGGGGACGTGGCGGAGGTGAAGATCGACCTGGCGAATGCGTGGTCCCGTGCGGGGCGAACGCAACGCGCTCGAAGAATCCTGGAAAATGTAGTCGATGAGCATCCGGAGAATGCCAAGGCGTGGTATAACCTCGGGGTTCTGGCTGAGAAAATGCAGAAACGGAAACGCGCCATGAAGCTTTACCAGCGTGCTTTGCGGCATGATGCGGGATTCGTCAGTGCGCATGTCAATTACGGCGTGCTGTTGGTTAAGCAGGGAAATCTGGGGCGGGCCCGCACCCATTTTCAAGGCGCTCTGCGGCTGGATCCCCAGAAAACGATGGCTTATAACGGGTTAGCGATGATTGCGTTGAGGCGGGGACAGGTGGGAGACGCCCGCCGGGATCTTGAACAATCGCTGGAGCTGGATCAGGACCAGCCGCGGATTCAGCGGTTGTGGCAGAAAGTGACAGAACAAAGTCGGTCTCCGCGATAGGTCGATATAGGAATGAACGATTTGTATCATTTGCCATTAAGGATCAAAATAATGCACAGGCACTGCGTGCAGCAATTGCATTGAGGCACTGCGTGCAGCCTGACAAATACAGCATGGATGTTGATGACACGCTGAACGCAGTTCCAAAGCGCTGCAGAAACCGCAGCGCACGCCAAAGATAGCCTTGCGGCTATCGTACATATGCTG
>CAJXKU010000221.1 GCA_913055945.1 uncultured Lentisphaerota bacterium
TAACATGCGAGTAACCGGCAGCGAAAATGACGACGTCTGCTGCGCTGATTTCCTCCAGATCGATGTGGTGCCAGCTGAAGCGAAAATGCCCGCCGCGCTCCTGCTGCACCAATTCAATCTGCAGGTCGTACTCACGTCCGGTTTGTAAATCGAGCAGTGTCTGCGCCAAGCGAAGCGGGTAGCCCGCGGCAGTATCTTCAAGAACAATTTCATTGTCAAGCCACACACGCACACTGCCGGACAATGCAACAGCCAACTGATGCAGCCCATCCGTTTCAGGCTGGATTTTACCGGCCCACCGCACCGCAAAATTCTCCGCATCCACACCTTGCGGCACGTTTTGACTATTGTAATCCCACTTCAGCAGCGTCTCAATCCTGGTGGCTACGGGGTCACTGTGGGGGTCAGCATCAGCATAATACGATGCAGTCATGCCGAACACCCTGAATCCGTCACTGGTGGTCGTGGTATACGTGGATCTGCAAACCAGCTCCTCCATTCGGCCTGCAGCAGCAAACGGAATATGTGTAATATGCGCCTTGCTCCCGACAATATTCTGCACGCCTTCCAGAATACTCGTTTCGTGAAACGGCGTAGTGCGCGAGCTTCCACCGCCTCCCCGGACCGCAGGATGCGTATTCGGCCCCACCACGGCGATGCGTTTTATCTGATCACGATTTAAAGGCAGCAGTTTATCATTCTTCAACAGAACCATCCCTTTACGAGCCACATCCAGAGCAATCTCCCGATGCTCAGACTCGTCCCAACTGATTCGTTCGTCATATTGGTCACGCTCGAAAAATCCCATTGCAATAAAGGTGCGCAACATGCGCCGCACTTTCATATCAATCGTCGCCTCCTCCAGTTCCCCGCTGGCCAGGAGTGGCTTGATGTGTTCGCCGTTCATGTAATTGGCTTTCGGCATTTCCAGGTCATTGCCGCCGGTTAAAACGCCGGTTGTGTGCACCCCGCCCCAGTCGGAGATGACATAGCCGCCGAAGCCCCACTCATCACGCAGGATTTCATTATTCAGGTGATGGTTCTCCGAGCAGTGGACGCCGTTGAGAAGATTATAAGCAGTCATAACACTGCATACTCCACCTTCTCTGACAGCGGCGCGGAACGCCGGGAGATATATTTCCCGTAAAGTGCGCTCATCCATATCGGAACTTGTGTGGTGACGCTCGTGATCCTGGCTGTTGGCTGCATAATGCTTCACTGTTGCTACGACGCCTTGACTCTGTACACCTTCGATGTATGCCACGGCTTGCTGTCCCGCAAGGTACGGATCTTCGCCCATGTACTCGAAGTTCCGCCCACATTGCGGCTGGCGGTGAATATTCACGCCCGGCGCCAACAGCACATGCACACCGCGAGCACGGCTTTCTCGCCCCAGGGCAACCCCTATCTCCCAGGCACTTTCTTCGTCCCAGGACGCAGCCAACGCGACTGCGGCCGGAACCGCACAGGCCCGGCCGTCGTTATGTACACCCATCGGCCCGTCTGAGGTTTTGATGGTGGGGATATTCAAGCGTGACACGCCGCGCAGATAAAAACCGGCGTATCCGCCCAACATGCCGATCTTTTCGTCAATGCTCATCTGCTTAACCAGGGCGTCCGCGCGCCGGTCCGCTTCGCCATACGGCAAAACTGCCCCGGCAAATTCGGGGACGTCGCTGTTGTGGGGGGTCTCCTGAACCTTCATTACATTCCTCCAGATCTGCTTGATTTCGTCAGCTGTACGTTCATTTTACACCCAGCCTGTACGTGCTGCTCCATTCCTGAAATAAATACACATAGGCTGGTAACTTTTCGTCGTTCATGTAATTTACATTGCGTATGGCAGTTTTTCACTGAACCCGGAATGGGCTCTACAGTATAAGGATTTTCCTAATGGCAACGACAACACTGCTCATCGGTCTGGGACGGGGCGGAAGTGCCCTGCTGCCCTATCTGATGGCTAAAGACGAGTTCGATCTTATCGGTGCCTGCGACTCAAACTCTCAGGCTGTGGGCGTTACTATCGCCAGACAATGTGGACTGGCTCTCTATCAGGATGCAGAAGAGGCGTTGCGTGACCTTCATGTGGATTTGGTCATAGACGCCACCGGCGATCCTTCACTGGCAACCCTGCTGTACGAAGTTCGTCCAGCCGGGACAGCTCTGGTGACCGGCGAAGCATCACGGCTCCTCTGGCAACTGCTGAGCACTCACGAGGCACAACGCCGCTCCGAAATTCGGTTCAACCGTCTGCTGGAAGATATGCACAGCGGACTGGTTGTGGTGCAGGACGGCAACATCAAGTTCGCCAACCGCATATTCTACGAAATGCTGGGCTACGCCAAAGAAAACCTTCTCGGCTATCCCTATGGAAAAATTCTGACTGACAACGTCCGCGAACGCGACTTGACCTACCACCGTCAGCGGGTTCAGGGGGAAAAACCATTGCGTGAGTACGATACCGAAGTGATCGACGCGCAGGGCAATGTACTGGAAATGCGTGTGCGTGCGCGACTGACAGAGTGGGAGGGCAAGCCCGCCAGTCTGGCGATTATGCACGACGTTACAGAGTTGCGAAGGCTGCAGCGTGAACGGGAGCAGTTCTTCAGATATATGGTGCACGAACTTCGCGCGCCTCTCTCCCCCCTGACTTCGGTCACGTCCCTGCTGCGCAAGCCTGAAGTCCAGAAAGACCCGGAAAGAATTGAAAAACTTACCGGGATCCTGAGCCGCTCGACGGATAGACTCCAGTCGTTTGTGGACGATTATCTGGAACTTTCAAAGATCGAAGAACAGACGATCACGTTAAAGCAGAAAGACCTACATCTGGCGCAGATCATAGAGGAAGTTGTGGAAAATCAGCGAATCCTGGCAGAGGATAAAGGACTGGAGCTCAATGTGGAGCCGTGGGAGGAATTTTCGCTGCACGGCGACGATTTTGTGGTGCGCACCGCCGTACGCAACCTCGTGAATAACGCCGTCAAATACACCCAGGAGGGGCACGTCCGGGTCTATGTGGATCACGACGCCAAACGTTTCCGTATCCATGTGTCAGACACGGGGGCAGGCCTCACTGAAGAGGAACAGCAGAATATCTTCCAGGAATTCGGGCGGATTCAGCGTACGGAGGGAATGAAAGGAAGCGGCCTTGGCCTGGCCTTGGTCAAGAAACTGGTAGATGCCGCCGGCGGAGAAATTCAGGTGGAGAGCGCCGGCAAGGATCAGGGGAGCACGTTCACGGTACAGCTGCCGCGCGTATTCGGAAAACCGGACACGAGTGCGAAATGAACCTTCGTCCCGGTTTCGGGTGGCTTGCTCCATCCAGCACGCTGTGACACCACCAGGTCCTGTTATGCCTCACCGGGCCTCTTCACCTCAACCCGGCCGGTAAACTGGTTGATCTTGACCGCGATCCAGTTGTTGCCGTTGCGGATGGTCCAACTGCCGTTCTTGTACAACGCTTCACAAACAGAAACGTAAGCGGTGGAGTGGCTCAGCCTGCCCGTAGGTTCGAAGATGATGGCGCGGTTGACTGTTTTTGGGGAAGTCGACGCGTCATTATTCCAATCATAGCTCACGTCAACCACGCTTTTACCACCGGAAACACCTCCCCCGGAGGTATATTCTCCCGATGGTTCACTGCTGGCCACTTCAATAATACTACTCCCGGTGGGCACATAGTTCCACTCGGTATTCTGGATCCAGCGCTGGAAGTTGTTGCTCTTGTCCACGATGCATGAACGGAAGGCGACAAAGCGCATGGGATCAGGTAAATTATTGTTGGGGCCCGGTAACAGCAGGGCCACGCGCTCACGTTTGGAAATCGCATACTGCCGCGCCATGCGTAATTGCGAGGTCAGCATCCGTTGCGCGCCGTCTACGCCGGAGCTACTGAGGATATTCTGGAACGGGGTCAACGCCATCCCCATCAGGATTGCCATAATGGCCATGACCACCAGCAGTTCGGTCAGTGTAAACCGCTGCCGCTTGCCGCAGACGGAACCAACGCGGTGTTTATACTTCTCTATGAACATGGGCCTACTCCCTGCCCTCATTACGAACTTTGGCTGCTGATTTTATCCGTTTCCGTTTTTGTTTGTTGCGATTTTCCCCAAGAAACGTCAGCAAATGGTATATTTACGCCTACACCACTATAATCCCGAAAACTGCGTTTGGCAAGTCATCCACACCCATGGTGCCTTTGTCACGCTCAATGCAATTCCGATACAGAAGACTTGCGGCTTCTAAGCTTTTATGGTACTGACATCATTCATGAGACATACGAAACATACGACAACGACGAAAAGGACAAATGGCAGAATGTCTACCGAAACCGTACGTGCTCTTTGTGCAGCGCTCTGTATTTTATCAATAACCGGCTGTGTCGGCGTCACGTTACATACCCCCCCACCGACTGAAATCGCCGGGAAGGATGCCCGCTGCTTCGTAAATCTTGTACGCACCGAAGATATTCAGCAGGACGCCAAGAAACGCTTCGGAAAAGCGTCTGATCTTGTTCAGCAATATACCGCTTCCTGGCGCAAACATTTCCAGGGGAAAATTAAGGAGCATCGGGATAAAGGCAATTCAAATGGACAGCCCTGGTTCCGCGCCCTAACGCATAATCCGCAGGCGTGGCTCTCGGAAAAGGCATTCCAGGAACGCGCGAAACTGTTGCATCAGGCAATCTCAAAAGATTTGAACCAAGCGGCAAGTCGACGTGTGCAACAGCTGATCGTTCGGCATAACCACACACTTCTTACGTTTCAGACACTCAAAGCGGAAACTGCGGACGATCAGGAAGACACAGAAGAGCAGCCTGAAAATGCCGAACAATTACGCCGAGAACTACAGCAGTTTCGGCAAAGATTCGCGGAACATCTGTGATTGCCTTGCCGGCAAATGCATATCCGCGGAAGGGAAGACGCTTCTCGTTGGAGGCATATCACGAATCCGCTGCGCAGGCTTTCGAGTGTTTTGCGAATCTTTCTCGAACGGGCAGAGAACTTTACCTATTCTGAACAAGCAGGAAGCAACGAACAACCGTGTGTTACCAACACTGCTTGCCAACCCTCGCGGCTATGATAAATTACTACCGCGAACAACAAGAATGCACCCGTAGCTCAGTCGGTAGAGCAGCTGACTCTTAATCAGCGGGCCGAAGGTTCGAATCCTTCCGGGTGCATCATTTCCCGCCCTTGGTTTTGAAGCTAAGAATTTCTTTCCTTTTTATGTCGGGCTAACACTGCGCCAACCTTTGAGCCGAATTTCAGGCATGTTGCGGCTAACTGGTGGTTGCACACGCCGGGTATAAAAAAAACTCGCCAGCAGAATCTATGGGTCAAGGAAGGAAACCGCTTGTCTTCTGACTATCCAGAGGAGATTTGCGTGTATGTACGAGTAGTGAGAATTCCGGAGGGCCAACGGCCCGACCGCATAGAAGGGGAGTGGAACTTACCCCTGGATACAAAAGATGCCCGGAATATCGTGCGCTGTAAGCGCACCTCATAAAGGTGAGCAGCGCATGCCACTGTCGCTAAGCCAGGTAATCCTTCACGTTAGCTCTGGAATTAAAAGGCGAAAGGAGCAGATGAGGCGCTCTTTCAGAGCGCAATATTTTTTTGATATCCGGGTCCCAGGGTTTCATTCCGGCCCGCACAGCGGTCCGGAATTCCACCCTGGGCTAATATGAAACCGGGCCGTTGGCCCTCATCCATACGAGCCTGGCCGCCGGACGGCGGAGCCGCCCTGACTTTATTACCCGTATCACACTTGACGCGGTTGTCGGCGGGTGGTACTTCACCGGATAAAACAGCATGGGCTTTCCTG
>CAJXKU010000222.1 GCA_913055945.1 uncultured Lentisphaerota bacterium
TACTCTGTGGCAAGGCACCATCGACGGCTTCACCACCAACATGGTAATCCGACCCGTCACTGTCGATAGCGATGTAATATGTCGATTCGGCCGATAGACCGTACTCGAAAGTGACGGTTCCACCCCCACCAGGCGCCGGTTTGGTCTCGAGCGTGTCTTTTTCGCTATTCTGGAGATAGACGGTGCTCGCACCACTGTTACCTGAAAATTCTTCCAGAGTGATCCCGTGCAGGTACTCAGAGGGAGTAATCATGATCCCTCTTTTGACGCTGCTCCTGACCGTCGAATTCGAGGAGAAGGTCGTCTCCTCGGACTCAGCAGGCACGACGTCTACCTTTGTTTTTGCTTTGTCTCCGTCCATTTCAAAAACGTCCGGGCAGATGTCGGGGCACAGGCCGCATCCGGTGCAATAGTTTTCATCGATATAAGGTGTCATTCAGGATTCCTCCCTCTTTTCTTTGATTTTCAGTTCTCAACGCAGAGCTTTCGCGTTACACTTAATACTAGACGCTTATACCCGATCTTCCGCAATGCGCGAATAACTGAATGATTTCTTCGAAAAAACTGATTGCCAGCTCCAGCTTGTTCATTCGGATCGTGCTGTCAGATGTCAGGAAATTATATCCGGTATATTAGGATCTTCTGAAGGAGATATTTCACCTGTCCCGATTGTGCAGAAGGGTAACGCTTCTCCGGTTGTGGACGGGTAGGAGTTGCATGCAGTGGTGGTTGAGAAGATTGAGGATGCCGCGGTGACCTAAGAAGTGGAGGACGGGAGAGTTCATCGGTGCAGGTGTACAGCAGGAGGCTTGTGATATGAGTAAAACTCGGCCGGAAACGGATATGCTGGGCGAGATGGAAGTGCCGGCGGAAGCGTTGTACGGTGTACATACGATGCGTGCCCTTGAGAACTTCCCGATTTCGGGACGTCCGGTTCATCCGGCGCTGATCCATGCTTTCGGCAGCGTGAAACTTGCATGCCTCCAGGTTAATCATGAGCTCGATGGTTGGCCGGAAGAAACTTATAAAGCCATTGAAGGGGCGTGTGAAGAGCTTGCTGAGGGGGTGCTGGACAGTCATGTCCCTGTCGATGCGCTGCAGGGCGGGGCGGGAACCTCTCTGAATATGAACGTCAATGAAGTCATCGCCAATCGAGCGCTTGAGCACCTGCAAAAACCTCTGGGCAGCTACGATATCGTCAGTCCCACGGATGACATCAATCGACATCAGTCTACCAATGATACGTTCCCCACGGCTCTTCGCGTGGCGGCGATTCGGGGGTTGCGCGAATTACAGGCCCGTGTTGTTGAACTGCAGGAGTCGTTTCAGCAGAAAGAGCGGGAATTTGATCATCTGGTTAAGCTTGGGCGGACGCAGTTGCAGGATGCGGTTCTGGTGACGCTGGGGCGGGAAATGGGCGCCTATGCGGATGCGTTGTCCAGAGACCGTTGGCGGATCTACAAGTGCGAAGAGCGTCTGCGGGTGGTGAACCTCGGAGGTACCGCTGTGGGGACGGGGTTGGGGGCGCCGACGGAGTACATTTTCAAAGTTTCGGAACGGCTGCGCCGGATAACCGGTCTGGGATTGGCACGGGCCGAAGATCTGATAGACGCCACGCAGAACGCCGATGTATTTGTGGAGGTAAGCGGGATTCTCAAAGCATTGGCGACGAATTTGTTGAAAATCGCACAGGACCTGCGTCTGATGTCCTCCGGTCCGAGTGGCGGGCTTAATGAGGTGAAGCTTCCTGCCCGTCAGGCGGGCTCTTCGATCATGCCGGGCAAGGTGAATCCCGTCATTCCCGAGGCGGTGATCCAGGCCGCCGTGCAGGCCTCCGCTTATGATGCAAGCGTTAGAGAGGCGGCAAGTCTCGGCAATCTTGAACTGAATGCATTCCTTCCGCTCATTGCAGATGCACTGTTGAATCAGATTGATCTTCTGACCCACGCGAGTACTGTATTCAGAACGCACTGCATAGACGGCCTGGAAGCTAACGAGGACGTTTTGAAGCGGGAGATAGACAGTGCTACCGCCACGGTTACGGCTCTGGTGGATGAAATCGGTTACGAAAACGCGTGCCGTGTGGCTTCGCAGAGCAACGCTACCGGCAAAAGTGTAAAAGACACTGCTGTAGAGATGGGACTGATAACGGCGGAGCGATGCAATGAAATATTGTCCCCCGCAAGTGTGACTCGGTTGGGGTCGCGATGAGACTGGGGGATGTCCGGAGCAGAGATGCGCAGCCGTGAGAGTATATTGAGGGAGGTTGATTGATAAGTACATATCAGTCATTGAGTTTGGACGCGGAACACTTTTATTTATGGATATAGGATTCTTATGCAGAAAACACCCAAAGGACTTCGACTTCACATCGGACTTTATGGAAGACGCAACGTCGGTAAATCCTCTTTGCTTAACGCAATAACGCGCCAGAATGCGGCTATCGTGTCCAATGTGGCAGGGACAACGGCGGATCCGGTTGAAAAGCCGATGGAGCTGCAGCCCATCGGGCCGGTCTTGTTTATTGACACGGCCGGTATTGATGATACCGGTGGACTGGGCGATCTGCGCACGGACAAGACTCGCAAGGCGTTTGAACGTACGGATGTCGGAATCATCATTACGGAGGCGGGTCAATGGGGAGAGTTCGAGGAATCACTCCTGAAGGAACTGAAACGTTTCGACGTCCCGGTGATCGTGGCTTTCAATAAAGCGGATATTGAACCGGCTGGATCCGCTCAGATTTCAGCAGTGCAGGAATATTGTCAGCGTGTGGTCTCCTGTTCCGCCACTACCGGCATCGGCGTTACTGAGTTGCGTAGTGCGCTGGTGGATGCTCTGCCCGAAGACTTCGTTACACCTCCCTCGATATTAGGGGATTTGCTGCCTGCGGGTGAGTTGGCTGTATTTGTGGTGCCGATCGATCTGGAAGCGCCGAAAGGGCGGCTGATCCTGCCGCAGGTACAGTCGATACGGGATACGCTGGATCACGACGGGTATTGCATGATTGTCAAAGAGCGGGAGTTGCGGGACGCCCTGGACAGACTGAATCGTCCGCCGGCGCTCGTGGTGACGGATTCACAGGCGTTCCTCAAGGTTGCTGCGGATACGCCGCCGGAGGTGCCGATGACATCTTTCTCCATTCTTTTCGCCCGCTTTAAAGGCGAGCTGGAGACGTTCGTACAGGGGGCCTCGGTGATCGATCAGTTGCAAAGCGGTGATCGTATCCTTATTGCGGAAGCATGTTCGCATCATCCGATCGGTGAGGATATTGGTACGGTGAAAATTCCGCGGTGGCTCCGGCAGTATGTGGGCGGCGAGCTGTACTTTGATCAAGTGCAGGGACGCGATTTCCCCGAAGATTTGAGTTCCTATAAGCTGGTGGTGCATTGTGGCGCCTGTATGTGGAATCGGCGTCAGGTCCTTTCGCGTCTGATGAGATGCCGCGACGCCGGTGTACCTATAACCAACTACGGGCTGACCATTGCCCGCTCGCTCGGCGTTCTGGAGCGCGCGCTTTCGCCCTTCCCGGAAGCTTTGGCTGCTTTGGCGTGAAGTGAAGCGTCGGCAGTCAGATGAACTCGAAAGTCCTCAAACGATGAAAGCGCCGGCGTGAACATCTAGATACCGAGCGGACGTTCGTCTGAGTTCCGCTTTTAAGCGGAAGTTGGCCGTCGGCTTCAGTCGACGGCACCCGATGTGTAAGTAGTCACACGCCATGTATTAAGCACTGTGCACTGTTCCACCACAGCGCTCGCTGAAGCTCGCTTCGACTTTCCGCCTGAAGGCGGAACTCACAGCATTATAAATTCCGGGACAAACGCTGAACGCAAATATGTGCTCAATGCAATTGCTTAACGCAGTTAGTCTCATACGAGGGACTACGTCCAGCGGGACAAGTACATCCTGGATGTTGACGACATGCTGAACGCAGTTTGACATGCTGACGCAGTTCCTGACCGCAGTTCTCTCATACGACAGCCGTAAGGCTGTCTTTTGGAGTGCGCTGCGGTTTCTGCAGCGCTTTGAAATGGCGAACCGGAAGGTTCGCCGAATTTAAAGCGGCGCACAAAGCGCGCCGCAGTCCGAAAGATCGGCTCCGCCGATCTCCATATATACCAGTCAGGCCACCGGGCGGCGGAGCCGCCCTGAAACCCCAGGGCGAGACGTTGTCTCCGGTAGGTTCCGGTCTTTTTGTGGTACTCCTGTCCATGCACGCCGCCCGGCGGTTTGGCTTTATCACCCGTATCACAGTTGGCGCGGTTGCCGCCGGGTGGCACTTCGCCGGATTAAACAGCGGGGACTTGCCTTTCCGTGTCTGATCGAAATCGCTATCGCTATCGAAATCGGAATGCTGGACGACTCGATGGCGCGATTTGACGAACCTTTTCGGTTAACGATAACGGCGACGATACCGGGAGACGATTAAAACGCATATTTCCGGAGAAGATGCGGTAAAGGGAAGTTAAATTAAGGATCGATTTCCAGTCTGTTGTACGTTCGAATCGGGCACAAGGAGGAGTCTCATATTGGATTTGGAATTTTCGCCTACACAGAAAAAAGCTGTCGCTGCGTCGGTAACGATGGCCAGTGTGTTGCTTATGTTTGCGATGAGTATTGGGGTGCTTATCGCTGCACTCCTGCTTGTGCAGCGTTTCTCGAATATATTCTTTCCGCTGGCTGTCAGTGGGGTGCTGGCTCTGCTGCTTAAGCCGTACTACAACTGGTGGTATACGCGGACTGTACAGCGAGCGGCTCTGTCTGTTGCGATTGTCTATAGTTCGATCGCCTTGCCGCTATGTGGGATGATTGTGCTTGTCGGCGTGCCTTTACTACAGGAAATTCGAGGTTTTCTGGAACATATCCCTCAGTGGGTGGCGGGGGTTAAGAGTTACCTGGAAACGAATCTGCCGGTGGTTATGGAGTTCTGGCAGCAGCATGAGTTGACCGGGAAGTTGCGCAGTATGCTGCAGCAGCATTCCGAGAAGGTTACCCAGGGCGTTCAACAGGTGGGCTTAGGGGCTGTCTCCGTGGGTGCCCGGGTCTTTTCTGCCACCATGTCGGTGATCGGTTGGGCCGTGGTTCCGATCTACGTGACGCTTCTTCTTATCCTGCGCCCGATCTCCAGGGATACAGTTGAAACACGACTTCTGCCTTTCCTGAAGCCTGAGACGCGTAAGGACGTGATGTATCTCGGGCGAGAGTTCTGCAACATCATCGTTGCTTTTTTCCGGGGGCAATTGCTGATTGCTTTGATACAGGGGGCTCTGTTTGCTGTCGGCTTCAGTATTGTCGGGTTGAAGCACGGTATTGTCCTGGGGATGATCGTGGGGCTGTTGAATATTATTCCGTATCTGGGCAGTATTCTCGGTGTGGTGATTACATTTCCGCTGGCTTTTTTCCAGGCTGACGGCGGTGTATGGACGTTGGTGGGCGTGGTGGTTACATACGTGATCGTCCAGGCCATTGAAGGGAATCTGCTTACCCCGCGGATTATGGGGGACCGTACGGGCTTGCATCCGCTCGCCATTATTGTCGCGGTCCTGTTCTGGGGTAGCGTGTTCGGCGGAATAATGGGAATGGTTTTAGCGATTCCACTGACTGCTTTTCTTGCGGTCGTGTGGCGCCTGTTGCGCGAGAAATATCTTGAGCCGGTGGTGTAACAAAATCAGTAGAGGTAGATATTTTGCAGAAACACAGCAGCTCATTGTTTGATAAAGGTTTGCTTTGGTTCGTGTTCATTCTTGTGGTTGCGCTGGGGGTATGGGAGTTCCAGAAACGTAAGCCCTGG
>CAJXKU010000223.1 GCA_913055945.1 uncultured Lentisphaerota bacterium
GAAGAACCCGAAGGGGAGGAAGACAACTCGCATGTCGAACCGGGTAACAGATGGCCGGTATATGGCTGGTATTACTTGACACAGGCAATGTTCCATGGCGGTCGGGCCAGCTGGAATAAGTGGAACAGGGTGTATCCGGAAAAAGTGGTTGAACATCAGAAGTCCGAAGGCTATTGGGAAATGCCCAAAAACCTGAGAGGCAACAGGAGCCTCGGTCCGTGGTACGCGACGTCACTCATCGCGTTGACCCTCCAGGTGTATTATCGCTATCTGCCGACCTACGAAATGCCGGAGAAACTGGCCGTCAAAAAAGATGGGGAAGAAGACAAGTCCAGCCTGGATGTGGATTCTTCCGACACCGAAGGGCTGGATATCGATGTTCAGTAGCCGCACCCTTGGGCAAAGGGCACCAGCGGGGGCACAGAACGAGTTGTGTCTCTTCGCGCTGCCCAACGCCCCCTGCATCTGATCAACTGTACGTGACGGTTCCATAAGATCAGCAATCAATAACGCTTAGAGGCCCGAAGGCACGTAATTCCCAACATAAAGCCGGGCACCACACACCCCTGTAAAACCGGATATAGTATTCTTAATATTCCCAACGTATATCTTCGCGTACAGTTTTACGTGTCCGAGTCAGCCGTAAGCTGAAAAAGTCTGTTTTTCTTTCTTGCATAAGCACTATAGTAATACCGTTAAGCGCCGAAGATGGGAAAAAAGTTGTACTTCGCATAACTCGAAATGGCCCGGTCTACTGTTTACAGGCGCCGAATGAGGCAGAATGCCCAACAGAATTTCAACCAATCGAAGCTGAGGATGTATGGCGACAGAAGCTCCCGAAGAAAAACTGGCTAAAAAGATAACGGACGCGATGTCTCTCTCTGCCGTTGCGCAACAAGTTGCGCAGTTAGCCGGTGACATCAACTGTTCGGTTGCAGAACTGGATAAGGTGATCTCTAAGGATCCGGCCATGTCCAGTAAACTCATCAAAATGGCCAACTCCTCCTTATTCGGTTTTTTCAAGAAGTCAAGAAATGTCAGCGACGCTGTAACACGGCTGGGTTTAAAACAAACCCGAAACCTCGCCTATTCCTTTTGCGTGGGAAACCTCGTTTCAGGAGAAAAAAGCGCCGAAGGCCACGAACACGAATACTCTCAATTCAACGTTTGGTGTCACTCCGTTGCTGCCGGAGCGCTGAATGACCTTCTGGCGAAACATTCAGGCGCCAGAGAACTGCGCAAACATTCCGACGCAGCCTTTCTCACCGGACTTTTACACGATATCGGCGTCATCCTTGCGGACCAGTATAAGCATAAGGACTATTACAGCGTCCCCGGCATGATGACCTATCTGAACCAGTCACTGCCCAAAGTGGAATCCCGATTCCTCGGCTTCACCCATGAAGATCTCGGCGCCAGAGTATTGGAAAAATGGAAGTTTCCGAAGGAAGTTGTCGATGCGGTTCAGGGCCACCACAGTCCCGGTCAACACCTGGACAACCCTTTGACGCCGCTTACCGGCATTACAGAGTACGTGCTTGCCTCCAATGAATTTCCGGGATTTCACGACGTGCCCGCTGATATACCGGCGAGGGGCCTGGAAGACATAAAGTTTAAACTTGAAATTATCGGAGAACCCTTCAACGAAGCAATCGAGGAATTCTGGAAAACGGCCCCGGAACTGATGGATATTTACCTTCAGTGATCTGCCGTCCCTGATTCAGCCATTCCTGCTGCCAGGCGAGTTCGGAAAGGAACCTGTTCTTCGAGTTAACCGGCTTTTCCAGTTTATCAGAACTCACGCTCGTACCGCGATGTTGATGACAACCTGGACGCCGAGCATAAACAGGGCCCGTCCTCGGAGACGGGCGTGCCTGCCCGTTATATGGCGCATATGAAAACGGCGGCGGGGACCGCCGTCCCCAATCTGTCGACTCACTCAGTCCGCTCGGTCCAGAGAGCTGCAACCGCTCTCCGCCACCCCTTTATCCTGGATTACCCATTTCAGGTTTATTCACCCGCTGTGCGGACAATCACCTGCCCATCTTCAACTTTTACCGAATCCAGCTTTTGTCGGATTTTCTGAAACTTTTCCGAATCATAAAGAACCTCCGCAAAATCATGCTTACGCAACCTTTTCATAAAATCTTTGGGCAGATTTTTGCCTTTGACGCTGAGCTTCTGCGCGTAAAGTTCAGGTCGCTCGTTCGTATTTTCTACTCGGAACGTAGCCTTTCCGTTTAAGTAGCGATCTTCGCCTATGACAGTTGCCAAACCACCAAAGTGTTTCTTATTCAGCGGCATACTGATCGTGGCATGGATCTTTGTGCCTTCGAGATCTACATAGACTGTATCCTTCAGTTTCGGCGATTCCGAAATCAGGGTATTGATTTCACGATCGGTAAACTTGAACGTTTGCGCTCGGCCTTTTTCCGCAGCAGAACGAAGGTCCTTGATTTTCGATTGGGCTTTTTCGGCCTCTTCTGGCGTAGCCTCATAGGATTCGACGTCTTTCGCTGACTCACTTGTATAGGTGTTCACCGCCTCATCCAGCTTCCCCTTAGCATACCAGATTCCGCCGCCGACCACGAGGATGAACACCACGCCCAGGCCGATAAAGATCATTGTCCCCCAGAATAGACATCCCTTCCCCCGACTGCCGGTATTTTCGTTTTGATCCTGTTCCGCCATAATTTGAACTCCTTTCTGTGTTCTACCCGGTGGTTCAGACTATACTTCCTGTACATACAATAACAAAAAAACCGCAAAATTCTTTTGTTACCGGGAAGATTGATGATCCGAAAATTCAGGAGAATCTTTGCACACATATGCCCGGGTTATACTGTAAGTTCGTGTACAGGACATTCCGTCCACTTTCCGCGGATTATACAACTTTCCGAGAGACTTATGCGGACCGATCAAATACGGATATAGTAAAAAGAAAAAAGGATAAGATGCAAACAGCATGGAGTTCGTTTGCCAAAAATCTCAGCTTCAAGGCTCCGTGGCCATCCCCGGATCTAAATCTCATACGATCAGGGGATTGTTCATCGGCGCTTTGGCGCCGCCGACCACCACACTGCAAGGCCCTCTGGAATCGGCCGACACACGGGCGGCGTTGAACGCGATAAGAGCGCTGGGCGCATCTGTGGAAGAACACGATGATCAATGGATTATTCACGGATGTGATCATATGTTAAAGCCGATGCAGGACACGATTGACCTCGGCAATTCGGGCACAACACTTCGTCTTCTGCTCGGCCTCGGCTCTCTTCTTTCCGAAGGGGAAATTGTCATTACCGGTGACGAACAATTGCAGAATCGCCCTTGTGAAGGTTTAGTGCAAGCCCTGAATGAACTCGGCGGCTCTATCGCCTCGGAAAACAATAATGGACGCGCTCCCTTCCGTGTTAAAGGAGGATTACGTGGCGGACACACATCGCTGGAAGCCAACACGAGTCAGTACCTCAGCAGTTTGCTTCTGGCCTGCCCCGTGGCGCCGGAACCGACACAGATCCAGGTACCGCTGCTCAACGAAAGCCCTTACGTACAAATCACCCTGGACTGGCTTGAGCAACAGGACATTGCTCTTGAACGCGACGGCATGTCCTTTTTCTCCTTACCAGGCGGACAACGCTATAAGCCCTTCTCAAGCCGTATCGTCGGTGATTTTTCGTCCGCTTCTTTTTTCCTGGCTGCAGGGGCTTTGCCGGGAAATGAGGTAATGTGTACGGGGCTGGACATGGGTGATTCCCAGCCGGATAAGCAGATCGTGGAATACCTGGACAGAATGGGTGCAGAAACAAACATCGAATCGGGCCGCATTCTTATCCGCGGAACCGCCCTGAAAGGTACAGACATAGATATGAACGAAACGCCGGATGCTCTGCCTATTATGGCCGTTGTCAGCTGTTTTGCTGAAGGGGAAACCAGGTTACATAACGTCGCGCACGCGCGACTTAAGGAAACGGACCGAATTCGTGTGATGGCTGAAGAACTTCCCAAGTTCGGCGCCGGCGTCGAGGAGCTGGAAGATGGCCTCATTATCCGGCCCGGCCCCATGGAAGGGGCGACAGTAGACGGCCGCGGCGATCACCGCGTAGTGATGGCGCTCACGATAGCCGGCCTTTACGCCACCGGAAAAACACGCGTATTGACCGCCGAAGCCACTGATATTACATTCCCGAGCTTTAGGTCGCTGATGCAGGCCATCGGCGGCAATATCACGGAACGCCAGACAGTATCGTCCGATTATCCACATTGATGCGTATGAAAGTATCCGACTTCGACTACGAACTCCCACCGGAACTGATCGCCCAGCATCCGCCGAACGAGCGCAAGCAGGCCCGCATGCTTGTTATGGACCGGTCCAACGGGAATGTCAGGATCAAATCCTTTACCGATTTCCCTGAACATGTGTCCGCCGAGGATTGCGTAGTGTTCAATGACACACGCGTTATTCCTGCACGCCTTTTCGGTCATCGTGCGGAGACAGGGGGGCAGGCTGAAATCCTCTTACTGGAAGAACTTTCGCCGGGAACATGGCAATGCATGCTTCGACCGGGACGCCGTTTGCGCCCGGGCAGCAGAATCCGATTAAACGCTGATCCGGAAGTGGTGCTTTCTGTTGAATCAAAGCATGAAGACGGCACCTACACCGTCTCTTTTTCTGTGGAGAATGTCCTCGCGTTGGCTGAAGACTACGGGCATATGCCTCTTCCGCCTTACGTCAGACGCTCCGACACCAGCCGGGACCGTGATCGGTATCAGACTGTCTATGCGAACTCACCCGGCGGGATTGCTGCACCCACAGCGGGACTACACTTCACAGAAGACATCCTGGAACAGCTCCGTGCAAAAGGAGTCTCCATCGCCACGATCACCCTCCATCCCGGCCCCGGCACGTTCCGGCCTGTAGAGACAGAAGACGTTGAACAGCACGATATGCATGAGGAACCTTATGAGCTCAGTGCGGAAACGGCGGAAACCATAAATACGACCCGCCAAGAGGGCGGCAGAATCATCGCGGTGGGCACAACCACCGTTCGCGTGCTGGAATCCTGTGTAGACACTGAACATCATCAGATCCGTCCCGGCAGAGGACGCACTGACCTGTTTCTCCACCCGCCTTACAAACCGAGCGTGACAGATGTGCTGCTGACCAACTTCCACTTACCGCGTTCGACGCTGTTAATGCTCGTCTGTACATTCAGTTCGCGGGACAAGGTTCTCAATGCCTACCACCAGGCCATCCGGGAAAAAATGCGTTTTTACAGTTACGGCGATTGTATGCTCCTCGTTTAACCCCGGACCACCGGAAAATAAAAATTCTGTCAACGCAATCTCCGTGGTATGGAATTATTCCCTCACAACGAACCAGGGGATCAGAACTCACTCGCATTGCCGGGTTTTGATGACAAGGAAAATGCCCGAATACGGCTTGGGTGTGAGTAGGTACCGCGAGCCGAGCGGTACCCTTGACACGGGCCGCACAGATTGACGAATCTGGTTCCTCTCGGCTCGAGGAACCTACCTGCAGATCCCCTGAATTCAGGTATTCGAGTTGCTCTTTTGGGTGAGTTATGTGGTGCGCGGCGTTATGTTGCGAAAAACCTTTCATTAGTGCGCATTACCGTAAAATCTGTAGTTAAAAACAAGATGTCCACGCAACATAATGCTCGTACTCGTTGTCAGGGCAGAGCCTCAGTTTGCAATTGATCGACGAAGTCGATCTTTCGGAGTGCGGCGCGCTCCGTGCGCCGCTTTCTATTC
>CAJXKU010000224.1 GCA_913055945.1 uncultured Lentisphaerota bacterium
ACTGAGACACACTTGACACCGTCAGACAAGCGTCACCCTTCATGCCAAAATGTTTTTAGAGGAATGTTCTTGATTCGCACCGACTTGTCTGACTGGGGGTTGTTGCATATCAATGACAAACCATGATTTGGGTCTATTTTTATTATTGACGGTCTAACGCGTGGGTAAAAGTCAGCCCCGCGGGCCCGCACGGGATTCATCTCAATATACTCCACGCATTCCCAGACCGTATTGTAATGCATAGGAGCATGTCCCGGGATTCTCACCCGCGCCAGCTTTGGGGCGCATATGGGTGGTGGCATCCCCGAGCCCACGGGTTCACACCCGTGGCTACCCGGCTGGACCGCTTTGCGGTCCGCTTCGGAGGGCGTATCAGTGTATCAGTGTATCAGTGTACCAGTGTACCAGTGTATCGGTGCTCCGGTCTGGCGGTGTGCCGGGGCTCGTTCTCCGTGCCTCGCGCTTCCTTGTATCACAGTCCAGCAGTCCCATAGTCCCGTAGTCCTGTCGTCCCATAGTCCCGTAGTCCTGTCGTCCTATAGTCCCGTAGTCCTGTCGTCCTATAGTTCCTGGTTCTTCCGAATCCATATTTTTCGTGACTTCTTGTGACTTTTCGTGGCTATACATGACATGAGAAAACTCACCCGCGCCCGCTTTGGGGCGCGTATTTGTGGTGGCATCGCCGAGTTTCACGGGCTCGCGCCCGTGGCTACCCGGCTGGACCGCTTCGCTGTCCGCGTACGGCCGGTGTGTGAGTGTGTCGGTGGACGCCGGTTTCGGCGAAACACGGCCTACGTCAAGATTCAAGCGTAACATTTGCACCAGGAAAACCAGTCGGAACATGACGCGTTTCAGGCCCATTGGTTGAATCACCAATTCTGCCCGGCACGGGTCCAACCAGTCCGTATCCTCCCGCTCAAAGGGGAGTAAACGTAATTTTTACGTATGGACAATTCCAACCCCTCCGTTTTGCAAGGCAACACGGGGTATGCCTTTTATTTTAAGCTGTTGTAAATTCGCAACGCTCGGGTCCTGAAACACAATGCAGACAAAGGCTCGGTGAACAATGATCAATCGGATGCTTTCGTGGCTGGCGCGCTTTCTGCTTTGGCTGCGCTACCGCATAACGGTAACGGGATTGGACGAGATCCGCCGCCGGGGAAACAGCTCTGTTCTGTTCCTGCCGAATCATCCGGCCCTGATCGATCCGGTTATTCTCTGCACACTGCTCTATCCGCGTTTTCGTATTCGACCTCTGGCGAGTGAAGGGGCCGTGGACCGTTTCTTTATTCGTCGCGTGGTCCGGCGGTTACGCTTTTTTCCGATCCCTGACATGGCCCGCGCAGGGAGCCTGGGCACGGAACGCGCCCGACGGGCGATGGCGGACATGGTAGAGGCGCTGAAGGACGGAGACAACCTGCTGCTTTACCCTGCGGGAACGATTAAGCGCACGCACTACGAAACCTGTCGCGGGAATGCCGCTGTCTACCAGGTCCTCCAGGAGTTTCCGGAGGTCCGAGTTGTGCTGGTGCGCACAAAGGGCCTGTGGGGCAGTTCTTTCTCGTTCGCTGCCGGTACGGCGCCGCCCTTACCGGCAATAATCAAGCGTGCCGTTGCCTATCTTGCGGCAAATGCCGGTATTTTCATGCCGCGGCGGCGGGTTTCCGTGGAATTCTTCGAGCCCGATGACTTTCCGCGACAGGGAAGTCGCGAAGAGATCAATGCATACCTCGAGGGGTTCTATAACGCAGTACCCGAGTCGAACACATTTGTTCCCTATGCCTGGTGGCAGGGAAAAACGCGCGCGCTGCCGGAGCCTGAAACCCTGTCGGATACACCGGATGTCTCGCAGGTCCCGGCGTCCTCACGCGAAATGCTGCTGGAGTATCTGCGATCCCTGACCGGCATCTCGGCTATAGATGAGACGCAGAACCTGGCGAAAGACTTGGGCATCGACAGCCTGGCCAAGGTCGAACTTTTTACGTGGCTGGAGAAGCAATTCGGGACCATGCAGGTGGATACTGAAGCGATGCAGACGGTGGCAGATGTTATGCTCGCGGCGGCGGGTGAGGCGGCATCTTCCACCCGCCCGGAACTGCAACCGCTTCCGCGGGCATGGTTCAAAACCAGGACTGACGGCGTCTGCAGTATAGAACCCGGGACGTACCCCATTACACACGGCTTCCTCCTGAAAGCCCGCAAGCATCCCTCTGCGCCCATCCTGGCTGATCCCTACCGTGGTGTATTGTCGTACAAGAGGCTGATCCTGGGAATCTTCGTGCTGAAAAGATACATCGAACGGCTGAATACGGAAAATATCGGCATCATGCTTCCGGCCTCCACGGCGGCTTCAACGCTGTATATGGCCGTGTTATTCAGCGGAAAAACGCCGGTGATGTTCAACTGGACGGTGGGGAGGCGGGCCTTCGCCCATAATGTAAGCACAACGGGCGTTCAGACCATATTCACATCCAAAACCATGCAGGAGACGCTTGCGAAGCAGGGGATAGACCTCAGCGATTGCGGTGCCAGCTTTGTAAATCTGGAGGACGTCGTTGCGGAAGTACCTCGACGTACGAAAGCGCTGCAATGGTTCAAAAGCCGGCTCTGGTGGCGTGAATTGTGGCAGACAATACCGCCGGAGAACGCCGTCATTCTCTTTACGAGCGGTTCCGAAACGCTGCCCAAAGCTGTCCCGCTCACGCAGGCGAATCTTCTGACCAATATACAGGACATTACCCGGATGATGGCCCTCCCCGAATCGGAACGCTTAACCGGCATCCTGCCGCCGTTTCACTCGTTCGGCCTGCTCGGGACCGTTATCCTCCCGCTGCTGATAAAAATGCCCACGGCGTACTACCCGGTTCCCACAGACGGAGCAGCCATAGCGGATATCATTGCACACTATCGCACGACTGCCTTGATCGGAACGCCGACATTCCTGAATACCGTCGTCCGTTCCGCCGGCGAAAACCAATTGGCCTCTCTGCGTCTGGTTGTCACCGGAGCGGAAAAATGCACTCAGCGTATCTACGACAGGATTACAGCCAAATGCCCCGACCTCACATTGCTTGAGGGCTACGGCATAACTGAGTGTTCGCCGGTGGTGGCCGTCAACCCTGAAGATGCACCGAAACGCTTCTCCATAGGGAAAGTTATGCCCTCCGTCACCCACGCGTTGGTACATCCGGAGAACTATACACCAGTTGCGGAAGGGGAGGGCGGGGTGTTGCTGCTTCGCGGACCGAGTGTGTTCAACGGTTATTACGGCGGTGCCACAGAGTCACCGTTTGTGGATTATAATGGGTATTCCTGGTATGCGACCGGCGATATTGTGGCCGAAGACAAGGACGGATATCTGTTCTTCCGGGGGCGAGTAAAGCGCTTCGTGAAACTCGGCGGCGAGATGATATCGTTGCCCGCCATCGAATCCGTGCTGCGGCCGCATTTTGAGACGGAAGACGATGACGGGCCCACGTTTGCTGTGGAAGCAACAGACGCGCCGGATGCCTATCCGGAGATCGTACTCTTTACTGTCAAGCCGGCTGACCGGGAGAACGTCAACACGATTATTCAGGATGCGAATCTGTCGCCGCTGCACAACATCCGGCGTATCATAGAACTCGACGAGATGCCGGTCATGGGCACGGGGAAGACAGACTACAAACAACTCCGCGAAAAACTTAAATCTGAGAGTGCCTGACCCTTATGCCCGGAAAATCCTCTATTCTATGGTTAAACGTGACCCAGGGGTGCGGGGGGTTCAACGATAATCTGTTCAAGTGGCTCCTGATGTTCTTTTTGATTGATATCCAGGGCGCGGAGGCTGAAAAGCACGTCCTGGCCATCGGCGGAGCCATCTTCGTTGTGCCTTTCCTCCTGTTTTCAGACGCCGGCGGCGTAGTCGCTGATCGCCTCAGCAAGTCCCGCGTTATCATCCTGACGAAGCTGGCCGAAACCCTGGTGATGGTGTTCGGCGTAGCGGCCTTTTTTCTGCGCAACCCGCCCCTAATGTACCTAAGCCTCTTTCTTATGGCCTCCCAGAGCGCGTTTTTCGGCCCTGCGAAGTACGGTATCATTCCGGAGCTTGTGGATAAGCACGCGATCTCCCGGGCCAACAGCTACCTGAACATTGTCACGTTTTTCGTAATTATCGCCGGGACCGGGGCCGCCTCCCTGATGGGCAAACTGCTTGACCCCACCAGCCTCGCTGTACCCGCCTGCGTGGCGGTGGCCGGAAGCGGATTTATCGCTGCCCGACAGATTCCGTACAAGCCGAAAGTGGGGAAGAGCAGATCCATAAGTCCGTACTTCCTCGCGGAAATATGGCGGACACTGGCGTTCATGGCGCGGGACAGGTATTTTATCACCGGCGCCGTAGCGCTGAGCTGGTTCTGGCTCCTCGGTGCGTTTCTGCAACTCATGCTAATCCCATACGGCCGGGCGGCCCTGGACATTACGAAAGAAAGCAGCGGCCTGCTGTTCCTTATCGTCGCCTTCGGCATCGGTGTCGGCTCTGTACTTGCCGGAAAGCTGTCCGGACGCCTTATCGAGTTGGGCCTGGTTCCGATCGGCGCATTCGGGATTGTCCTCGGGCTCATTGCTCTCTCATTAGCGGAAACCATTCCCGTCGTCTGCGTTGTGCTTATCTTTGCCGGGGTCTGCAGCGGACTCTTCAACCTTCCGCTCATGGCGTTCATGCAGTGGCGCTCGCCCGAGGAGAGGCGGGGAAAAATCTTAGCAGCCGTGAATTTTCTGAACTTCACCGGCATCCTCATAGCCTCGGGATTGGTGTCTTTGTGTGACCTGCTTCAGATCTCTGCGCGGGCATCCTTCGGCATCGCTGCGCTCCTCATGTTCGGGCTGATCGTTTGGGCGATGATCAAGCTCCCGCGCTATTCCGTGCGCGCGATCCTTCTCGCCGTGACAGGCGTACTGTTCCGGGTGCAGACAAAGAACATTGACCGTATCCCCGAAGAAGGGGCGGCCTTGTTCGTCTGCCGGACCAATTCGCTGCTGGATATTTTCCTGATCATGGTGACGCAGCAGGAGCATATTCGTTTTGTCGTGCCCCGCTCCATGAGTTGCCGCTGGTGGAGTCGTGCTCTGTGGTCCGTGTTCGGCGGAATTGTGTCGGATGACTACAAAGCGGACGCGACCGTCTCCACCGTGCGCCGGTGGCTCGAACAGGGAGAACGCGTGGGCATCCTCGCAGGAGGTAAAGGAGCATCCGCCGATAGCGTAACTCCGGAAGAAGAAGCCGCCTCTACCCTGGTGCCGAACGCCTCAACCCCCGTTGTTTCGGCAACTGTCCAGCGGGAAGACGAAGGCACCGATACCCGCAGCATTCTGCGCAAGCTTATAGGCCGACGAACGTCTGCGATCGTTGAGGTGGAGCAAATCTGAAGATTTTTTCACCGGTACCTCTCTTTCTGAGAGCGACAAATCTTTTTAGTCCGTACCCATCGTACGCCATAAGGTTTGATAACGTTGCTTGTGCAACGCCTCTTCTCTGGAAGATGCGATCCATATGACTTTATCAATGTCCTTTTCGGCGACGGGCATGTGGAAGGGTTTAGAGCGCAAAACATCAAGGAACTGATGAAACAACATAAGGAATTGCTTATGCCGGAGGAGGCACCCTTGATGGTTGAAATTAAGGGCTCAAGTCCCGGGACACAAAACAAGGGCGAGAAGTAAAAAACCACGCCCAAAGGGCGTGGCATTGATATCACCCCCCATAGGGGGGTTAGGCCATGCCCCCAGAGGGG
>CAJXKU010000225.1 GCA_913055945.1 uncultured Lentisphaerota bacterium
GGTTCTGCTTGTAGCCGGTGGTTTTCACCAGTTCCTTCACCCAATCCAGGGGAAGTTCCGGAAAATCGATCTCCGACCAGTTGCTGTAAGAGCTGTCCCAACGCCGATTCAGGGTCTTCAGACTACCATGTTTTTCCTGTAAATACTCTCGGAAAAGCCCACGTATATTTTCGATCTCCCGCCGGCGCTTTTCGCCGACATCGCCGTTCATAAGTTTCCGCATTTTGTAATTGGCCCGATACAACGGACGGAAAACCCGACCGAGATGATCCTCGTTGTGATAATACAGCCCCTGTATCGGCGGGATGTCCAGTGCTTTTGCTATCTTGCGTACGTCATCGGGCGCACCACCTGTTTCAATGGACGGCAAACCTGTGATAACCATGCCGTGGTCTTCGGCCCATTCGCATACGCCGTCGGTTATCCTTGTTCCCTGCACTTGGTTGTACCCCTCCATCCACATTTTTCTCATTTCGCCGAGCAGCGTGGTGTGATATCGCCGGAAACCAACCTGACACTGTCCGTGCCACATCATGAGGCGGGGCTTGCCCGCCTTCCAGACAGATGGACTGAACCACTTCGGCGGCTCGAACGCCGGAACCTCAGCATCAGCGGGAACGAAATGGTATTTATCAGATTTCTGCAGGAATTCGTAGCCTCCGGAGCCTTTCGAAGTTACCCACTTCACGAACGTTTTGGCCGAGGCGGATATCTCGCCTTTGGGGTGGAGTACACCGTATTCAACGCTCCCCACCGTTCTACCCATCCTTTTTACAAGTTGTCGCGTGATAGGGACGAACGTCAGCGTTTTCCGATCATCCTCGTCCGAGCGGTATTCCCAATCCGGTCGAGAGGTCAGCATTACATCGGTGCCTCTACGCCGATTTATGACATGATCTGTGGACACTGGCCAGGGTTTACCAACGTTATGTGGCTGCCACAATTTGGTTTCGTACTTTTCATGTTCTTTCCGAAACTTTTTCATCATGCCTTTCAACAGCCTGTTCTGTTGCGCCTTGGGAGCCATGATGACCAGCTTCTTCTCGGCTGCTCGCAACGATTCCGTTCCAAATGCGAAGATCATAATTATCAGAAGACACACCGGGAAAAAGCCGGGCCACACACTGTTCTTCCGCTGGAATACATTTCCTGCCATCATAATACCCTCCTCTTCTGAATACTCGTTTCACCTCTCACCTTATCAGTGGGGCGCATTTCGTTCCCGATCTTATACGCATCTGCTATGTTACGCGCCAGCTTCATGCGTTTACCGTTAGCATCAAAAAGATTTTTTGCAATCCACGCCGGAGAAATATCTCTATAAGGTAGTCGGGCCTTTGGGCCCAGAAATCCATATTCCACCGTTTTCAACGTCTTACACAGTGCCGGGTGTCCGGAGCTCAGGTTATGTTTCTTTTTCCAGCAAAGACTTCAGGCACTCGGCGTCTTCGTAGAACTGTTCAGGATTGCCGTCCTTGACGAACTCCATAAGCGCGTATCTGGTGCGGGAAGGCGCTTCGTTTGCGACCACGTCGAAAAGTTCTGCCCATTTATCCTTCCCTTCGCGCAAGGGTAGACGCGACTTGTCGGGGCGCCAGTGGAAAACGTGCATATTGGCGAGCTTGGGCAGGATTGTCCGCAGGGATGCCACGGAAACGCCTGTTTCTTCGCCTGCTCCCGGTTGCCAGAGAGTCTCTACGTTATGCCCGTCGGTCTCGCTCAACAATCTGGCGGCACTTTCAGGCGTGTCTGTGAGGGTCCCACCGTGGAATTCCAATGCCACACGGATATTCCGTTCGGCCGCCATATCCCCCACGCGACGACAGTCCGCGGTTATGCGTTGTCTGCTCTGTTCATCCACTTCCTCACTCCCTTTGCGTCCGGCCCAAATACGGATGAGGGGAGCCTCCAGTGTTTCTGCCGTCTCGAGTACAGAAGCAAACGACAGACCTTCATCCTCGCTGACGCCGGCTCGGTAATACGAACCGTATGAACAGCAGGCCAGGTTTGCCGCTTGCGTGGCTTGCCGCACCCGGACAGCGGTGTCTGTATCTCCGTGGGGTACATGGACATCGCCGCCCCATTCCAGGGCGTACAAGCCGGCCTGTTCTGCCATGCGGATGATATTTTCGGGTGAACGATCACGGAATGTGATTGAGACGAGACCGGGGTATATCACGGTAATACCTCCTGTGCGTTGATTGTACGTCCGCGGACTGCCCACGGGGCTCCACTGTTCGCAAAACCTTTTTCCTCTTCGTGCATGCGGCGCACCATGTCCGACACACCGGGAATCACTGTATTTATGGCCTTCGCCTCACCTCCGTCCGGCAATTCTGTTGTCTGCACGAGGTCTTCCTTGTACTTTCCGGGGACGGAATGGACGCCATCCGACGCCGCAAACGCGGCTCTTATGCACAGCGTGTGCTGCCAACTGTTGTGAATGCTGTTGAGCGGCTCTCGACCTTCGCGAATCGCTCGGCACGTATCTCTGAACACTTCCTGAAACGGGTCCACACCGCCGTTGTCGAACTCTTCAACCAAGCCGGCTTCCTTATGATCGCCACCGTATTCATAAATTCTGGTTTTTCCCTGGTGATCCGCTAAAAGCCAGTCCACATACCCGTTTTCGAAGCGATAACAGGCCACAGGACCGTCACCGACGTCAACCGCATGAGTGGCAATAAACTGTATGGTTAGGCCGTTCCCGGTGGTGGCGTGAATGTACTGAGTATCCGCCGACTCGATTTTCTGAGCACGGTAGTTTTCAGCATAGACATTCTCCGGCTCGGCTGACGCTTCCTGAGTGTCCCCAGCAATATACAAGAGGTTGTTCAGATAATGAGCCACGGCATTCTGCGCCGGGGAATCATAAATCGGCGTCCCCTCCACAGCGATACGACCCGCCCAGTAGTTGCGCTGGTAATACGTGGAAGAGCGTGGCCATAAGGCGTAACATTTGGCAGCAAGCGGTCGGCCGAGACGTTCCTCGAGTCGGAGCTGTTTTAACCGCTGTATACTCGGGGAGAAAATGTTCTGGTAGCCGATGGCCAGGACGCGACCGGTTTCCTTCTGTGCTGCAGCCATCTGGAAAGCCTCTTCCACAGAGCCGGCCACCGGTTTCTCACAGACCACGTGGTACCCTGCACGAAGAATTTCCGTGGAAAGTTTGGCGTGTGTCCCGATCCCGGACGGTATCGCCACCAGGTCAATCGTGCCTTTCTCCTTTTCCAGCATCTGATGATAGTCACGGTAGATGCGCACACCCCGTGCGCGCAGTTTTTCCTCCTGCTCCCGCTTCTCCTGGCGAGTCTCGGGGGCGCGTATTACGGCAGCACTAAGTTCGGCTACCCCTTGTTCTTCACAGGCTGCTATAGATTCTACATGGCTTGCGCCGAACCCGCTGACCCCTATAATGCCGATCTTCACTGGTTGCATAACCTGCACCTCTTTCTTTACCTCCGGTCGCCTCCAGACCGATTTTCCCTGAGTACATGTCAGACGGTCGTTTTCATTGGTAATATATATGTCAGGGTAATATATTTCCTGCGAAAAACAGGGTCAGATTTTCTGGCAGCTCGAGACTTGATCAATTTCACACGGGGACCTTCAACCGCCGGTCTATGTATGACTTTTCCATAATCAGAGCATTGCGCCACAGATCAGGCCTCCGGATCCAGCAGGTTTCAGAACGTTCGGCGGTATCCGCCGCCGTGATTTCCAAGCTGGAGCGGAATGTATCCTACCCGGGTCTGGAAACGCTGGACCGGATAAGCCGCGTATTCAACATGAACCCGTCCGATCTGCTCTCGCTCGCGGAGTCACGCACGGCACACCAGAAGCACGAGAGCAGTCATCGAGCCGACGGTTTTGTATTTCGGGAGATCGAATGTGGCGCTGCACGGATCCTGCTCGGCGAAGCGCCGCAAGGGGCTCGTTTATCGCGGCCCGAGGTCCACGCCGACGATCATGAAATATGCTGGGTTCTTGAAGGGCATCTTCTGTTCTCGTTACCGCAGGAAGAACACGCATTACATGCGGGTGACGCCATTCAGTTTGATGCAGTACTTGAGCACGTATACGAGGCCATTCAGCCGGTGAGATTTCTCCTGGCGCATATACCTAAACATGTATAGTCTTGAGCTACAACACGTTCGCCATTCGGGTAATGTCCCACACGATACGAAGCAAAAGAACGGAACGAACAATGAGTCAGCACCAACGTTTCAGCTACCGTAACCGTGATGAGTTGGAAGAAGATATCCACAAGCTGGGTTTGAACATACCGCTCAGCACAGATTACGCCATCCTCGGCGAACACCTCCAACTGGACAATCGGCTTTGCATACCGAATCGGTTTTGCGTGCAACCGATGGAGGGGTTTGATGCGGATGACGAAGGTCGCCCCGGGGAGTTGGCCTTCCGCAGATATCAGCGTTACGCCCGAGGTGGGTCAGGCCTTATATGGTTTGAAGCAACTTCGGTTGTTCCGGAAGGGCGCTCTAACCCGGGGCAGTTTTATCTGCATCCCGGATCAGTGGACACGTTTGCTGAACTCGTCCGAGTGTGCCGTCAGACTGCTGAAGAAGAATACGGCCGCCGTCCGGTTCTGATTCTGCAACTTACGCATTCAGGACGTTACAGCAAACCGGCGGGTACGCCGGAGCCCATCATCGCGCATCACAGTCCGATTCTCGATCCGGGACAGAATCTTTCGGACGATTATCCGCTGGTAACCGATGACTATTTAGACGAGCTGCAGGAGCGATTTGTCGAAGCAGCCAAACTTGCCGCAGCAGCCGGTTTCGACGGCGTGGATATCAAGAGTTGTCACCGCTATCTGCTCAACGAGCTTCATGCCTCGTTCACCAGAACCGGGAAATACGGAGGGAGCTTTCAGAACCGGACCCGCTTTATCTGCGAGACAACACAGCGCATAAACAACGAAATCCCGCAGATGCTGGTAACGACCCGGATGAACGTCTTCGACGCTATCCCCTACCCATACGGCTTCGGCGTAAGTGCGGAAGATGCCGACCAGCCGGATCTGACCGAGCCCCTGGCGTTGATTGACGCGCTGCGGGGGATATCCGGAATGCCGCTGATGAATATCTCCATGGGGAACCCTTATTACAATCCGCACATAGGCCGTCCCTTTGATCTGCCTGCCGACAACGGCGCTGTGCCGGATGAACACCCCCTGGAAGGTATTGCGCGGTTTCAACAGCTCACCAGCCGTATCCAGAACGCTTTTCCGGATATAGCCATGATCGGCTCCGCCTACGCCTGGTTACGCCAGTTCATGCCGGAAGTTGCCGCTGGTATGCTGCATGAAGGCGCAGCGGCCCTGATCGGCCAAGGACGCGGAGCGTTCGCCTATCCCGACTCGCCGCGCGACATTTTTGAACATGGTGAAATGGCCCCTCGGAAGTGTTGCATCACCTGTTCTGCCTGTACGCAGCTTATGCGTGAGGGCCGAAAGACCGGATGTGTTGTCCGGGACCGCGAAATCTACGGGGCAAAACACCGCAGCTAAGGAGATCAGAACTCACTTTATGTTGCACGCAACATAAAGTGAGTTCTGTGGTGCGCGGCGTTATGTTGCGTCATTGGTCTCTATAAGCCCGGACCAAGGCAGATTTAACCTGAATCGGTTGTTTTTTCGCAACATAACGCGCATTATTAAACGCGAATTCTCCTTAGGTATCCATTGGTTCAAATAGGATTGAGCCGAAAGCTTGTTCGATGATCAGTA
>CAJXKU010000226.1 GCA_913055945.1 uncultured Lentisphaerota bacterium
TAGAGATAGGCGCGGAAACCATGCATTTTAATCATTGGCGCGTCCGGAGTCTTGAGCATAACTCCGCGATCGCTGCGGCAATGTGCTGGGATGCGAATCGATCTGTTGATGAGGCAAAAACAGATTATTTCCGCCGTCTGTTTGGTCCGGATGCCGTCCCCCTCGCGTTCGATGCGTATAAGGTGCTGGATGAAGTCACGCATTTCAGCAAAAACAATAATTACAACATTGGATTTACGGGTGATTGGGTGTACAAAAACTCGACAGGAAGCCCCGGTTATTATTGGTCGCGCCTAATGAAATCGATACGCCTGTATGATGAAGCGGCTCGCCTGTTCGGGGAATTGGCCAACGCGGCTCAGAATCCGGGCGGGAAACAGCAGGCGCGATACATGGCGGATATATGCCTGATGAGCAAATTGCATATTCGGGCTGTGTACCACCTGCAGAATGCAAAATTACCGCTTATGGGGTATAACGCTTGGCCTACGGACAACGAGCACGCCTGTTGGCCCCCGCCGGAAAAACTGACCGACCTGCTTGCGGAGGCGCGCCAGGCTTACGAGTATGAACGAGCGTATGCGCAAATGTACGCGAAATGGGTTGAAAGCTGCGATGAACAGGGCCAACTTGTGATGCACGAGAAAGGTGTGATCGAACCATTCGGCGGCTTCGCCGAAGCGTTGTACGAGCGTATGAAAACGGAATTGGAAAACAGGGAAAATGTGGAACGTACGGGACAGACGCCCTGATTTATGCAAAAAGGGTCTGATCGGGAACGCCTGTTACGAATGCGGGGGTAGGTGTCATAATAGGCAACCAGAAGGAGGAATCTTGTCTCGAGCTTGTATAACAACTTGTTCCGAAACCGTGTCTCAAACAAAATGCCAGATCTTTTTGACAGGGAAAGCGGACGAGGGCTCGGGACAAGGTATCGGGACAAGGTCCGAGACAAAGTTCGCGACAAGGTTCGGGACAAAGGTACATATTTCGCAATTTTAGGCAAGTGACAGACCTGCAACGTATTTGTTCGGCGGATTATTATTCACATTTTGCACCCGGTAAAATGGATGTATCTTACTTATTATCAATTTACTCTGCTGCATAAAAAGGTATTTGATCAGTGTTGATGGCCGAGATTTCGTCGAACAGGTTTATGGTCTTCTGTTTCCGTTCAACGCCGAAGGCGTTGCAGAAGACAGCCCAGGGTTCCACCCTGGGTAGGAATAAACGAACCGAATCAAGCGGGTAAGGCAGAGGCTTTTGCCTCTGCCTCCCCATCGTCGCAATGGGGTCAGTTCCCCATATTTCCCAGCGTGAGGGTCTCTCACTGGGCGGCCCCGAACAACGTTGCCCCGTTTCGGGGAATGACGTGGCACACTTGACCATGTTTGTCGACAGTTACACAGAATTGCTCCAGCGTTAACAATCCGAGTTTGTGCACGAAGAAGTTGCCACGCAACCTATAATTATCATTATAGCTCTTTCGCTTATATTTCATGGCTCGAATACGCATGCGTACCCACGAGTCAAGTTTCTGAAAGAGCCAACGATTGGTAGCAAAGTCGGTGGCAAAGTAATTCGCCGTGCCCCTGATGACCCGGTTCAGTTTCACGATTGCTTTGTCGTCGAGGTTTTGGTGACGAACGGTCAGTTCTCGAACCTTGTCCTCGAATTTCTGCTTGGATTTGTCACGCATGCGCCGTGAGCGCGACGACAGAAAGAAGCCGAGGAACTCATATCCCTTCCCGTAGGTCGTGATATGCGTTTTGTCGGTATTCAACTCGATGCCGAGCTGCTCAGTGACGCGGGTGACGGTATCCCATGCCTCCTGCGCCTGCCGTTCGGACTGGCAGAGTACGACAAAGTCGTCCGCGTATCTGACGAAGCTGAAGCCCGCTTCATCAAGCTTCCAGTCCAGATAGTTCAGTACGATGTTAGCCAGCAGCGGAGAAATAACGCCGCCCTGTGGCGTGCCGACCGTAGTCGGTTTGAATACACCGTCCTCCATTACTCCGGCAGTGAGAAATCGCTCGACAGTGCTGAGAATGTTACCGTCCGCAACTTCGGCGGCCAAAGCTTGCATGATGACCGAATGCGGTATATTATCAAAGAAACTTTGAAAATCCGCATCCAGGACGTACCAATGTCCCTGCTCATGCAGGTCAAGGGCCGTCCTGATGGCCGTATGACAGTTTCGTCCGGGACGAAACCCGTACGAATTATCATGAAACATCGGTTCAAAGACCGGCTCCAGCAATCGGCGGAGCACTTCCTGAGCGACTCGGTCGCGGACGACCGGTATGCCCAATGGACGAGTCTTTGAACTGCGCGGTCCTTTGGAAATATACTTGCGTCGCAAGGGCTTCGGTTGAAACTTTCTCGCTTTAAGTTCCTGCATTAAAGCGAGCAGATTTTCATCCCGGTTAGCCTCGAACATTTTTATGCTCTGCCCATCGACGCCAGCCGCGCCGCGATTACGCTTAATGGCCTTGAAGGCCTGAAGCATGACCTTGAACGTTATACGTCCAGTCAAAGAGTGCACTTTTCGTTTCTTCATGGCGTGCCTGCTGTGTCATTGTCATAATGGGGACGGTGTATTGCCGATGCTCATGCGGAACGTGTTTTAGCCTCCTGACCCGAGTTGTCCGGCGCAAGAGCACGGACACAGCCAATTCCGGGCCTCAGTCGGGCGGCTAACTGTCCCCTTGCAGTCGGGAACCCGTCCTCATCGTTGTCGGTTTCATCTTTCATCCCGTGTTTTCACAGGACTACTCCGATTATGCTGCAGTCCCTGAAGCGCAGCCGACTCAGGCTGTCTTCTGCGCACCCACCGCATGGTCTCTGTCGTTTCACCTGTGGCTTATCGACAGGATTTACCGGCACTTGCCGGGCGGTGTGGAACCTCACCGGTCACGACTCAGAACCCTTTTCTCCGGCCGCTGACATGCATCACCTGCTGAACCCGGAATCGGTAACCGCACACCCGATTCCGAAAGACCTCATCAGGATTGAGTCTCAGCGCTTCACTCAAGGGCGGTAGCTGGCGCGTAGGCAGGCCGAAATGCCAACTCCCGGAGTATCTCTACCTGGCCCCTTCGTCATATCGCCTTCTTCCGGTGGAGTCCGTTGGCGATACGCTGGCTTGTTACCCCTGCTGTCAGTCGCAGAGTTCGAGTAGAGATTTCTGTACGGATGCGGCTCCGCACAGGTAGGCTTTGGTGTATATGTTACCTTAGATTTACCACCTCCTTTCTTGACACCGCACCGTTTATCTATTATGCTTGACTCGGTTCTGAGCGCTGCGGCTCACGCACCCTGTAAGGGTTGAAGAACGTAGTCGGAGCCGACACGCGTAAAAACACAACGACACCGATTACGACAACGACAACGTGTTGAGGAAGGTTGTGCAACACGATGTGGCACTGGTAAAAACCTTCCCCAACCCTTACAGGGTTGGGCTGCGGTGGCCATCCGATACCCAGGGTGCAACCCTGGGCTATTATCCTTTACGCCGTTGGCGTATATTGTCGCGGCATATGGAGGCAGGAATAAGGTCGAAATGAGCCATAGCGCATGCCTTCCCGCTGAGGGGGAGAAACGCTTAGGGTAAAAGGCTAACACTATCTTCATGTGCGAAATTCCGCTTTACGTACCAGATTATACAGAAGTTACCAAACAACACCCACCCGCAAAATGTGAGTTATTTCTGTGCGGACCCAAAATTGACGTCTGTGTCCGAAAGCGGGATCAGTGGTGGTTTGGATATTGATGGTTCAAAATGATGGTCAAATCCTGATTATAGTTGACACATAACAGAACCATTAACTAAAGGAGGACTGTTATGAGTCAACAGGTTTTTCGTTACAGTGAAGCGTTCAAAATGAAAGTGATCAGTGAACTTGAATCGGGAAAATTTTCCGGTGTCAGTGAAGCCAGCAGGCATTATGGTATTCGTGGCGGAGGCACTATTCAGTATTGGCTGAAAAAATACGGCAAAAACCATTTGAGGAGTAAGGTGATAAAAGTGAATACACCAGATGACAGAGACGAAGTCAAAGAGCTTAGAAAACGTATCAAAGAACTTGAAAAGACACTTGCTGACACGCAGGTTCAGTCGGTTCTCAATGATGCCTATTACAAAGTTGTGTGTGAAAAACATGGTATCAACAATCCGGAAGATTATAAAAAAAAATTAGATTCGATGCTGTAAGCACGGGCTTGCAGCAGTCGGAACAGAAAAGTATCAATGTTACCTCGCTTTGCAACGCTTCGAATATGAGTCGCAACAACTGGTATAAAGGCCGAAAGAAACGTCAGAAAAGAAAGGTTGATACGACTCTGATTGTGAAACTGGTTAATCGGGAACGCCTTATACATCCGCGGATCGGCGGCCGCAAGCTTTTTAAAATATTGAAGCCGGAATTGAAAGAAGAGGGTGTGCACATTGGCCGGGATGTGTTTTTTACTGTGCTGCGCAACAATAACCTTTTGGTTCCGCCGCCGAAAAAGTCCTGCCGAACCACCGATTCGCGGCATTCGATGCCCGTTTTCAGCAATCTGGTCAAGGACCTGCAGATAACGCATGTCAACCAGGTCTGGGTCAGTGACATCACGTATATCCGAACAGATGACGGATACGTGTTTCTCAGTTCGATTATGGATATTTATTCGCGTAAAATCGTGGGATACTGCTGTTCTGACAGCCTTGAAGCGGAAGGTTGCCTGAATGCGCTTGACCAGGCGCTCACTGGCCTTCCTGAGGGCAGTAAGCCTATCCATCACTCTGACCGTGGTTGCCAATACTGCTGCCATGCGTACGTGGATCGCTTGAGAGGCCACGGACTTGGGATTAGTATGACCCAGGAAAATCATTGTGCTGAGAACGCTTTTGCTGAACGGCTCAATGGTATTCTCAAACAGGAGTACGCGCTGAATATGACGTTTAAAAGTAAAAAGCAAGCGTACAAAGCTGTGCATGAGGCTGTGTGGCTTTATAACAACAAACGCCCTCATATCCGGTTGGATATGCAAAAACCGGAAGAGGTATATCAGAACGCGGCCTAACGGCCGTCGCTTCGCTCCGCCCTCGGCCCTCCGGGCCGCCCCGCCTTCGGCGGGGACGGGCTCCGCTACGCGACGGCCGCCCCCGCGGCCACAGCCACGGCCACGGCCACGTCAACTGCAACGGCCACGGCCACGGCCGAACGGCTTAGTATTGAAAATAAAAAAGGCATAAAAAACCTAAAAGAATGTGTCAACTTTTAGTCAGGACTTGACCCGCCTGACTCTCGTCAGGGCCGGGATTCGGCTCACGGCTTACAGCTTACTGCTTGCTACACTTACCCTGTCAACGAGGTTAAAAGTTCCCCTCCGACCTCAGACTTCCGATGTCTATTTTTTGCTTCCGCCCTTAACAACTTAACAACACAACAACTTAACTGGGTTGCTGAGTTGTTCGTTGTTGAGTTGGTGAGTTGTTGAGTTCCTCAGTTGGTGGTTACTCGGTTCTGGTCGCTGGGTGCTGGGTGCGGTAGCCAATTTTGAATGATGAATGTTGAATCATAAATATTGAAGTCAGTATAATGAAACGACCGGAGTAATTTTGAATTTCTAATGAACCGCGACACGGGGGAACTTTTAAAGGATAGCCTCTACGCGATCAGGAAAGACCTGAACGAGATAGACCCTATGCGAAAAGTCATTGCGGTCGTGCGCGGAGCTCCTGCGGCTGAGATTTGC
>CAJXKU010000227.1 GCA_913055945.1 uncultured Lentisphaerota bacterium
CTCAGGCTTCCCGACGGCTACTCCCGCGCGTTTAATCTTGGCCGGGCGATAAATTCTTCGGCGGATGAAATCGGTCCGGCCCTCGTACCTTCCGGCTTCGAGTTGTACTTTGCTTCCAATATCGGTTCGCGGGACCCCACGGATTTTCGTATATTTCGTGCTCAGTCCCGGGAGGTAATTTCTCGCGTGGACTATGCATTGCTTGGGCTTGTAATATTGACGTTGGTCGGGTTTTTCCTTATTGTGCCTCTGCTCTATTATCTGGTCACGTATCTGCTCGCGGATATTTATCTGTCCACCTATGCGAAGGCTTTTATGGCGTCGCTGGCCGTTCATGCAGCAATACTTGCGCTATGCGCGTTGTGGTATGTCGGCGCGGAGGTTGAGTCTAAAATTCAGCAAAGTGTCCAGGAGATGACGATTGACGTCAATAATCTGGCGCGACAAAAGGTGGCTATGGACATAAATCAGAGAACAGTGAGTCTTCCGGCGAAGTCTTCTTCGATCAGTGCAGAGCGTCCGAAGATGAAGGTGCCCGATCCCAGCACGCCGGCGAAGGCTACGTCGGAAGATACCAGTGAAACGCCGATGTCTTTACGTAAGGCGATAAGCGGGAAATCCCAGGCTGAGGCTGAACAACGGGAGGAACAAATGGCAGATGCTGAAGTTTCTGCGGGTGAGCCCATGGCTTTTCAAATAGAAACGGTTCTGGATACCGGGAAACTTGCTCAGGCGGACCGACCGAGCTCTTCTGCCGGAGAGCAAGGGGCTAAGGAAAAGACGGAAGCTTCTTCCAGTCAGGCGGCGAGCGTGAGCTCTACGCAGACGGAGATGCAGGTGGGTGATGCTGGTGGTAAAGCCTTGGAGGTTAAATCCGACGAGAAGTCTTTGTCTTCCGAAGAGGTGGTGACAGGAACAGAGAAAATGTCCAGGGAAGATACGCCGAGTTTTTCTTCTGCGGATGGGAGTGGGGCCATGAGGGGGCAATTTGAGGAGGTTGCCGGCCCTGTGGAGGCTTCGTCAGAAGGTGGCTCGGGGCAGACCGGAAGTTATCTGGGGGCAGGTCAAGTAGCGTTGGGCGAGCCCAACCCGCGCGGAACTACGCCGCTTCCCCCGTTGTCGCTGCTTGAGCAGGATCCGTACCTAAGTAAACAGTCTGAGTTCCGTACGCGCTTCGCCGAACCTGATTGGGCTGTTGGTATTGCGGAAGCGCTCCCGGTGGAGATTTCTGTGGAACGCACGGACCGGTTTGCGTCTTGGCTGAGGATCGAAGATCAACTGGGTATCTCGTTGCGGAACATTGTCCGAGATCTGTACGGCAGTCTCCCGGAACTCGAAATTCCCACGGAGCAACGTTTATCCGTACCGGAGAAATACAGGGGGCAGGAGATGAACTGAGCGGTCAGTCGGAGGAGATCACTCTCCCTTTTTTGAAGCTCTTTGTTTTGACAAGTTCGCCTCTTCTGTTGTAAAATTTTGCTTTGCCGTCCAGCTTTTCGTCGACAAAGTTACCTTCCATCTGCAACGTGCCGTCGCGGTAATACTGTTTAATTGGGCCGTGTTTGCTGCCGATTTTATATTGTACGCGAGTCTTGAGTTGGCCTGAGGGAAAGTACATTTTCTGAACCCCGTGCATTCGGCCATCTTTGTACTGAAACACCGCTTTTACTTCCCCGGAGGGGAAGAAAAGCCTGGTTTTCCCGTTTTTCAGGCCGTTTTCATAGTGTGAAACACCTTTAAGCTCACCGGATTTGTAGTAAAGTCTACTGGTGCCTTCCTCTTTCCCTTGGTCAAATTCTGCTTTACGCTTGAGTTGGCCGGATTCAAAGTAATTCTTGCAAACGCCGTGCAAGGTGCCGTTCTTGACCGAGAGTTCACTCTTGATAGCCCCCGTGTCGTAAAACAGCTTGTAGGTGCCGGAGGGGAGTTCGCCTTCGCTGACAACAAACACGCCTTCTTCATTCCAGTGACCTTTTCCTGTTTGTTCGCCATTGTGATAAAAAACATAGCCGGAGTTACCTTCATTGGTGGTGTACTGTTCCGCGGTCAGGACGCGTTTCTTATATATGGTTTCGCCTTGGTCGTTAACGATTTTGCGGATTCGATACTTATTAATGGAACGTTGCTGCGAATCCACAGTGAAAAGGTAGTAGTCGCCTTTCTCCTGGAGGTCTTTAACGTCTTCGAAGACAGTGCCGTCAGCTTTGTATACTTTGGTTGCGTACAATGTACAAGGCAGGAGGCCGGCGCAAAGCAGCGCGAGGCAGATTCTGCTGCGGCGTTGAGCTCGAAAAGAGCGGAGCGGCGGTTTTCCGGGGGCGTTTGTCAGGTTTGTCAACGGTCTGTCACTGCTTCCGGCGGGTGCTCCGCGATGCGGAAGCTTTAAAAGGGCTACATAAGTGGACCGGACAATACGGCAGAAAAAGGCCGGAAAAACGCCCGGGGCGAGTTTCCGTCTCGGCGGGACGGCACGCAAGGTTATGGATTGTAAGAAGCGCCGCATTTCCTGAATAATATGATATGAAACGTCATGCCGGGGAGCTTCATAAACCTCGGCCGCGTCTCTATTCTTCCTCTACCTCGTTTATTCCTGAGTTTGCCGTCCGCTGTTACCCCATGCTGAACGCATAGGTCGGTCTCTTTGCGCGCTCGGTGTTTTCCCCTCCGCTAGTCGCCGAGCGTAAGAGAACGTAGGGCAGGGTGTTGCTTCATCTGCCCTGTGGGTGATCATCCGTACATTCGGATATCGTCACTCGTAAAACGTGGTTGACTCGTTCCTTTCTACAGGTTCTTCGGTATACTTGCTGGTTACGACCGCTTTAAATCGAACGTCGCTTTTATCGAGGGCTTTAACCTTGACCTTCCATTGGGCGGTTTTGCCGGGCGCGAGGGTGTCCAATGGTTCGAAAACTAGTTCTCCGTCTTTCATTTCGCCTTCAGTGGGGCCACTCGTGGTGTCGAGTTCCATCGGACGTTGGAGGATACAGCGGAGTTTTACGCCTTCTGCGGGCAATGAGCCCTGATTCTGGACCTGGATGGTGTATGTCTCTGTTTTGCCCACCAACACCGGGTCGTTCACGTCGCTGAGATTCATAAGCAAGGCGCGGATACCTTTAACGTTGGTGGTCATAGTGGCGGTTTTGACTTGGGCCGCGTGCGCATTTACGCGCGCGGAGGCTTGTGCGGTCATAATTTTATCTGCCATAACCTCAGCCCGTAATTCTCGACTGTTGCCTGTACCCAGGGAGGTAAGCTGCCATTTCACTTTTCCGTTTTCAAACTCTCCGCCTTCATTCGCTGACTGAAACGTTGTGTTGGCGGGCACATCAAGCTCTGCGCGGACATCCTTTGCTACGCCCGTGCCGTTATTTGAGACGTCCAGTGTGTAGGTGATTTTATTACCGACGTATCGCATATCGGGGGCAGACGCACTGAGGTTCAATGCGGGCTTTACGACTTCAACTTTGAACGTTTTTGATTCTGAGATGTTCTCGTTGGCTTGAGCTGTAAACGTTTCCGAGTAAGTGTCGGTATCTTCTGCGCGAAGTTCTATTTCCCGGACTTTCGTCTCTTCCGGCTCAATGGTGCCGAGGTCCAGTGAAATTTCACTTTCACCGGCGCCTGTCGTAAGCCCATCGGAAAGTGTGTGTTTCATGGAGGCATCGATAACGTCAGCGTTACCAACGTTTTGGAAACGTAGTGTCAGCGGGATACCGTCGCCGAGTATGCGTTTTTCGGGGGCCTGTACGGTGAATTGCAGCTCCGGTGCGACGATGGCTGTGACCACGTCCATTCTGTCGAATTGGAATCCGACATCGGCGTTGCCGGCGTGGCGTACTTCACCCGCGCCGGTGGGGGTCCCGGTGATGCGCATCGTTTCTTCCTGGCCGGGTGCCATGATTCCGAGGTTCCATCTTAACTTATCATTGTCTTGTTTGTCCGGTTCGGGGATAACCCCTGTGATCCTGAAATTATCAGGCACGTTTTCGGTGAGAGAGACGGAATCAATCTGGTAGTTGGAGCGGTTTTTCAGATGAACCTCGTACGTATAGGTATCCTGTGGCCGGACAGCAGTGGGGACTTTTCTTGTCAGAAGCAGTTTTGCGTCTGCCTTGGTTTCGGCTGTCTGGGGGTAAGCTCTCCAGCTGGTATTATAGCCTGTCGGCGATTCATCTGCGTCGCCATTTCCATTGCCGTTTTGGGCGAAGACCTGGGTGCTGATCAAGGCCGCCGCAACGAATGTTCCTGAGACTAGGTAGCGTAAAAGTTGTTTCATGATAGCATCCCTTCCGTATTATACTTGTGTTTTTTGATTCTGGTTAACAATCGTATACCCGTTATTTTGCTGGCTTTCTGCGAAAGCATCACTCGTAGAAGGTCGTTCCTTCCACCTGTTGCACGGGAGAGCCTATCTGTTCGTTATCCACCTCGATTTTGAAACGTACATCCCCTTCTTCTTTCGCCTTAACCTCGATACGCCAGGTTGCCGTATTCTTTGACTCCAGGGAAGGCAGTTTCTCGAACTGGACGATCCTGTTGTCTTTCCCCTTGACGGTGCTTTTGGTTGCCCCGCTGGAGGTTACAAACTCCATGCCGTCATCCAGCGTGGCGGTAACTCTAAGCATAGTGGCGGGGACGGTGCCCTGGTTGGTGACCCGCAGTTCGTATGTTGTGGTGTTACCCACCGGGACCGGGTCCTTGACGTCTTTCAAGTTGCACAACAGCGCGGAGACGCCTCCTACGTCCGTGTTCATAACAGTTCTGGGATTCGAATCGTCTAACGGTGCACGGGCTGTACCTACTGCACGAACGGTCATGATTTTTTCGGGTAATACGCGAGCTGTCAGTGTCTTGGTTTGGCCGGGGTGCACGCTGTCCAGCTTCCACAGGACATTGTTGTTTTTGCTTTCGCCGTCCTGGTTTGCCTGAACCAAGGAGGTCCGCTCCGGGAGTTCCAGCTTGACGTTGACATCGCGTGCGGGCGCATCCCCCGTGTTTTTCACGGAGAGTTTATAGGGGATGATGTCGCCCACATAGCGTTTATCAGGCGCATCTCCGCTTATTTGAAGATGGGGTTTCGTTACCCGTGTCTGTATCGTGTCCTTGGCCTGGAAATTGCCTTCAGCCGCAGCCGTGAAAGAAATCTCGTATTTTCCTTTCTTTTCCGCCTGGAGTCGTATTTCGGAACTCGTGCTTTCCTTTGGGGCCAAGTCTCCTGCGTCGATATTGATGGTGCTTTTACCCTGAGCTGTAAGCAGACCTTTCGGCAGGGTGTGAACGAGCTGAACGTTTTTCAGTGAGGCGGATCCCTGGTTGCTGAATGAAAAGGTGACGGGGACGCTGGAACCCATAACGAATTTTTCCGGGATGTCAACGTTCAGGTCCAGGCGGGGCTGGATAACCTTTACAGAGGCTTCCCCAACAGGTTCGCTTAACCCGAAGGTGAGGGTTGTCGCGCTGGAGAGGCGTACAGTTCCCGTCTCTCGGGCTTTCGCTTTGATCTGGATGTTTTTAGAAGCGCCGGGGTGGAGGGTCTTCAGATTCCACGCATAGCGCTGGTTGTTTTCTGACGAAACAGGCGGGGTTGGGTTCTGGATCTGGATACTGCTTCTGGCGAGCGTGTTGTCAGCCAACCGGGTTTCCCGTCAGGTCTTGATCGCAGCCGGGTCCGTTTCAGCACTTTGATCCCCAATTCTGACATCTGCAGTTCGGGGACGGATGGTTTCCT
>CAJXKU010000228.1 GCA_913055945.1 uncultured Lentisphaerota bacterium
TGTTTCCGCACTTCTGCCTGTTGTTTAAACGGTGATCAGCGATGATTTCCTCAAGGCAATTCGGTTACAGCACACTAGATCTTCTTGTTCTTCATTCCGTAATCTCGAACACCTTGACCGATAAAGGCGGGAAATCCACTTCATCTCCTTCCCGGTAAACCCGAGTCGCCGGGTCTTCGACGGTGAGTTCACGCACGTTCTTCCCGGCCGCCCATGGTAGCGATGCTGTAACTTTACTGTCCGAAGAATGGTTGGTCACGGCAATATACCGATTGCCCGCGTGGCGCACATGTCGAAGTTCAAGCTTCGGCACCGGCATTGCAAAGCCCGCTCTCTGGGTTACTCTTCCCCACCACCAGAACTTTGCAGACGACAGCTCCGTATAGGGTCCGGAAAGGCCTTCTGCAGGTTCAAGGACATCGGTTAGCTCATCCCAGCCGTTTATGACAGTCGTGTTTTTTCGGATCGTTTGTAATACATCCTGCGGCAGGCTTTCCCCGTACTCGTCCGTGGAGGGGAGTTCGCCGACGACTATAATCCGACGGTCGTCCGGCAGATTGCTGATTTTCTCAGCCGTTTCTTCCGTAAGCCAGGGAGCAGCCACAATAAGCGTACCCGTCACGTGCCCGGCCGATACGTCTTTATCGAGTACGTATTTCCATTGCCTGCCCAGGTTGCCTACATGACCATACGCCTTCACGGCACCACCCATTTCTGGACGGGCCTCGTGTTGCGGGAGCGTGTTCCACCCACGGTTACCCTCCGTGACTAGAACCGCAATATCTGCAGCCGCACGAGCGTTCACGAACGCCCGAAAGACGTCCTCATGTCGACGTATCTGTGTTCGTGTCATGTTCTCTTTTTTGAAAAACGGTTCCCACTTCGCCGAGTCATAGCGCCCCCCCTTATCCGGCCGCCCCGACAGGTAGGTGATCTGCCGGTTATAGCCGCTGCTTTTGAACTGTCCCATCAAAGAGGTGTGCAACAGCGTATAACGCGTGCTCTCGGGGCTAACTGAGGGTGACATGTGATGTTCAGCGTTCCACACCGGCCACTCTTTGGCTGTTTGGAGGGTGTCTACCGGCATCTGGATCAGGTGGGGAGGCACCTGCCATTGCGGATGGGCGTAGCCGGCGGCGTTGAATTCTTCCACTTCCCTGTAAAGATAAGGATCGGGTCGCGTTTTGGTTGTATAAAAGAACTGACCATCCTCAATCAAAGAAGCGACTTCCTTGGCTCGGTTGGTATAATCCTCGTCCCAGAACTGTCCCGCGCCGTGTCCATCTACCAGGGCTTTATACTTCCGGGCCCAGGCTTCTCTCATATAGCGCCGGAAATCAAGCAGATCCGGACGCTCGGCATATAAGTGGAAATGGATAGGATCATGGAAAAGCCTGTAGACCCCGTCACGCTTGCTCAGTCCTCCTTCGCGCTCTCCCGTAGCATTGCAAACCTCCACCAGCCAGTCCAGTGGGAGTTCCGGCAGACCGATATCCTCCCACGCATCATACGAACTCCCCCACCTGCGATTCAGCGTCTCAAGGTCCCCGTGCCTGCGACGCAGCCATCGGGGAAACTGTTCCTTTACCGTTCGATAGGCATTCAGGGCCGTTTCACCTATATCTTCCTCGTCTTCACCCGCTTTCAGGCGATAGTGAACACCATATACGGGACGGTACACCCGATCGAGATCATCTTCGTTCTCAGCATACATGCCCCGCAGGATGGGAGACTCCAGAGCACGACGAACCCTGTCGGGAAAATCTTCTCCTCCAGGCAGTCCCGTCAGGATAAATCCATGATCTTCGGCCCATTGCACGACGGGATCGGTCAGGGGGATGCCCTGCAGCTGGTTGTAGCCCTGCATCCAGATAATCTTTAGCTCCGCCAGAGCGACGGAGAAGTAATTCCCGTGGGTGAGCTGACAAACCCCCTGCCACAACTCCGGTTTCGGTCGCTCAGTCGGATTACCGAACCACTCAGGGGGCTCGAAATCGACTGTTTCGTGGTCAAGCGGCACATAATTATAGGGATCGGGTTCCTCAAGAACTTCGCGCATCTCGGCGGAATCAATAAACGCCACAAAACCTTCGCTCACAGATGCAGCGCCCTCGCGGCGCACTGCTACCCCATATTCCACGCTGCCGACTTCTTTACCGGCACGGTGAACCAGTTTGCGGGCCATTGGCACATATCGCAATTGCTCGCGATGGGAGTCATTCGCCTTGTATTTCCAGTCTTCACGGGACGTGAGGAGGATCGTAGCACTGTCGTTGGTCAATTCGTGATGACCAATCGAGGACCATCGGCCGAGCCTGCCGGGTTTCCACAGTTTCACATTGTTCCCGCTGTATCGTTCGAATGCCTCAGCCACCGGGTTCATGATGCGATCACGGGGCACAGTGGGCGTTATGATTGTCAGATCGTCTTCCCAACGCGCCGCATTACCACTGACTGACCACTTGTGCCAATTAATCCAGGCACTACCATCTGTTGCGACCCTCAGATAAATTGCGGGGTGGGCATCCGAAAATTTCGCTGTCCCTGTCAGGGTTGTTCCCGAAGCCATTTGCCACTTGCCTTCCGACGGATACTTCATTTCCCCTTTTTTGGAGATGCCTTTGCGTTCTTCAATGTTTGAAAAATCGTGCCAGTTTTCCCGGTCCGTGGACCACTGCAAAAACAGAGAACTTCCTTCATTGCCTTTGAGATCATCAGAGCGTCCTTTGCCTCGTACTTCTACGGACGCTGTCAGCATTAAGCGTTCAAACTGTCCTCCCTCCAAAGACAGCTTATCAGGAATATCAACTTTCCACACACTCCAGCTGATCGGAGTGCCGCGTTCTGCATATTCGAACTGGTCGGTACCGTGGAAAGTGGAGTCATTATTTTTCATCCGGACATTTTCAACATTGGCGGGATGCTTTCCGGTGGCTTCCCGGATGGCCTTTCGACTTTCGAAATTGAAGAACTCCACCTCCGGGGGGTCCGCCGCAACGGGCGTACTGGCGAGATAAAGCAGAGTCATCGCAAAAACGAAATATGTCAACAGGCGAAGTGCCCTTCCACATGTTAGGAAGCAACCGCCGATATTTGTTATTTTTCTCATATTCGGGCCTCCTCTTGTTCCTGGGGCTGTATTTCTGTCTGTAGCCAGCAGATCAATCCTCTGCCGGCAGCAATTGCACCGCATCCGCAATAACGTATGCATCGGCATCCGCATTGGAAATCTCGATTGTCGTCTCGCCTTTATCAAACTGATATTCGCCGATCGTTGTGAACAGGCGCTCGCCATCCGGTTCCTCGCGCTGATTCACCCGCACCGTCGTTTTGCCATTCGCATGATGGATTGTTACCGGTGCGTTGGTTGCACGATTGTGGTGCGGCACGCAACTGAGGCGCACCGTGTAATGCCCGGCCTGTGGCACTTTCACAGTGTAGCGCACCGAACGCCGATCCGACGAATCGCCGTCATGCAGATAGCCGCGCCCGACGTAGGGTTCTTTACTGCCGCTGAGTTCCCATTCACCTTTCTTCGCAGCAGCCGTGTTATCCACGACGATGCCCTTCAAGTCCTCTGACTCGACCGAAACGGGAATCGTCTGCTTCGTGGACACCAGCATGTCATCCGCGATCAGCCGGTGGCGTAAACGTGAATAATTGATGTTTTGCACGGCGCTGTCTTCCCTGATTGCATGCACGGCACCGGTACCGGCCGCTTGGCCGAGCATCATGAACACCGGTTCCATGCGGATCGAGCCATAGGCAATGTGTGAGGCGGACATCGCCGCCGGCACAAGCAGGTTGGTGCAGTCTTTTTCCTTCGGCACGATCGAGCCGTAGGCGATCTGGTAAGGCTTTTTGGGATGGACGCCGATGTCACCTTCGTTCTGGACGTATCCTTCTTCAGTGACGAAACGCTGCACGTTGTGTGAGTCCATCGTGTAAGACCCCAGCGCGATCGGTCTGGGCGCCTCTTTTCGGCCGAGGCAGTCGTGTTCGGTCATCACGTACTGACCGATCATGCGCCGCGCTTCACGCACGTAGATTTTGTAGGGAAAGTGCTCATTGTCCTGAAACTCGTCCTTGGCCAACCCCCACTCCTGCATCTGCCGGCGCAATTCTTTCGGTGTACGCTCATGGTGGGCAAGGGTCCACATCAGGCCCTTGGTGTACTCAATATGCTCTTGCACAATCTGCTCCCGCTGCTCGTAGGAGGCTTCGGGGTAGTTGTAGTTCATCCCGATGTTATCGGTGGAGAAAGGCCCCCTGTTGTTGGTATCGGTCTTTTTGTTGGGCATCATACCGATCAACATCACATCGCGGATCGACACGTTACTGCCGAACTCGCCCGCTTTGAAAGCGCGAAATAGTAACTCGTATTGCTGTGGATCGTAGTCTTCGGGCTTCTGCCAGTCGACCTGGTTACTCTCGACCTTTGTCATGCACAGGCGGAAGCAATAAGCCTGCACGCGGTCATCGCCTTCGCCTTTCTGGCCGGGGGCGTTGCCGTGCACGCGCGGCAAGAGGCCGGACTCCGGATTACCCGGCTCAACGTAGGGACTGATGTTCTTATCGAAGTGGTGCCGATGATGTCGCGCGTCTTTCTGCGTCCCCGCCCATTTTTCACCGTACTTCTCCCGGCTCTCCCGGCCGACGGTGTACTGCACCCCCGTCGCCGCCATGAGATCGCCTTCGTACGTCGCATCAATGAATGTGTCGGCGCGGTAGGTGTCGCCGGCGAGTGTGGTAATGGAGACGATGCGCCCCTCACGTTTAACCACGCCGTGCTGTCGATCGAGACGCTGACCGCGCACGACCTCCACGCCGGCCTCCTTCACCATGTTGTCGAAGATCATTTCCGCGACGTGTGGCTCAAACGATAGCATGAAGTCCCGATCTTCCCGATAGCCGCGATGGCGCATCAGGCCACTGTCGAAATGAAAATCGGATTGTTCGACATACGTCCATACATCGGGATCATCGTAATAATTCTTGATCCGTTCGTAGTACTCATACGACAGTCCGCCGATGGTGCCGCTGCGACCGAAGTCGGTCCGTCCCAGCCCGCTGGAGCTGAGGCCACCCAGGTGCTCCATCGGCGAGACCATGATCACCGAGCGATCCATACGCGCGACCTGCACGGCGGCCGTCACCGCTGCCGATGTGCCGCCGTAGACCACAACATCATGCGTGGAGGTTTCCGCGGCAAGCGGCGTCAACGCGTGAGTCCAGCCCATGGTGACCAAAAGCGTGAGGAATAAAGGAGTCATCTTTGTCATATCTTGTCCTTTCAGAAAAAACTTTTCGGAGGCCTGGTGAAATAACAATAAGGGCGCGTCGTCCTTCACCAATAAAATAGACAGAAAACTGCTTTTGTGAACAATTAAGCCGACTATAACACGGCGTATACAAAAAGTCCAGCTTGTATGGTCCAGGGCCAAAGGCCCGAGTTCATATTCAGCCCAGGGTGGAATTCCGGCCCACTGAGATGCGGGCCGGAATGGAACCCTGGGACCCGGATATCAAAAGAATATTGCGCTCTGAAAGAGCGCTTCATCTGCTCCTTCCGCTGAAAACGGCGGCGGACCGCTGTCCCCAAAACTGTTCCTTTGGCGTGCGCTACGTTTTATGTAGCGCTTTGGGATGGCGAACCTGAAGGTTCGCCGAATAGAAAGCGGCGCACGGAGCGCG
>CAJXKU010000229.1 GCA_913055945.1 uncultured Lentisphaerota bacterium
ACCGGTCAACACACTGATGCCGAAAGCCAGCAGAACAGCCCACCAGGTGACGAGGGTGGTCATGTCAGTAAACCGGCTTACGGCATAAGGCGCCGCCAATCCAAGCGCCACGCCAAGCCCGCCCCCGAACATTCCGAGAAGAACGGTTTCGGTGAGGAATTGTTCCACGATATGAACTTTCTTCGCCCCCAGAGCCCGCCGGATACCGATCTCGCGGGTGCGTTCCATCACCGTGGCCAAAGTAATGTTCATTACCCCTATGCCGCCGACTAAAAGGCTCAAAGCGGCGATAGAGCCCAGCACAATGCTGAAAATACGCCTTGTCTGCCGGGCCTGCTCCAGAAGCCGTAGCGGTACAACAACCTGATAGTCCTGTTTGTCGTGCCCCTTAGCCAGTATCTCCCGGATCACGCGGGCAGCACTGCGTACGCGTTCCAGTTTGTTGACTTGAACGATTATTTCGTGCAACTCGACACGTTCCGCACTGATACTGCCGGAACCGAAATTCATAATGGTTTCGCCATAATGCGTTCGCATGGTGCTGAAGGGGATATAAATGTTCCTGTTCGGGCTGCCTTTGAGTTTGTTTTTGCCGGTGTCGCCCCGAGGTACAGTGCCGAGAATACCGATTACACGATAACGCTTGTCTTCAACTTCCACCAGGCTGCCGATGGCCCCGTCCATAGGAAAAAGCTTCGCGGCGGCCTTGTTGCCGAGAACGCACACGCCCCGTCTGTCGTGCATATCGAGTGTAGTGAAAAAGCGGCCCTGTCTCACGCCTGTCTTGGCTACTTCGGGGTACCACGGCACCGTGCCGACGATCTCAGTGTTCATCTTCCACGAAGCATGCTTGACTCTGCTCATGACATGGCGCGACTGCACCATCACTTCGACGTCAGGCACATTGTGCCGGATGCGCTCGGCGTCAACGTAGGTAAGGCCGTAATTGAGAACAAATCCGCTGTCCGATGAGTCCTGATTATCCTGCGGCGGCTTCACACTCTGTACAATGATATTCTGACTGCCGAGCTGTCTGATCTGCTGCTGTGCTTCGTAACTGGCACCCTCGCCGATGGCCAGCATGGCGATAACAGAACACACGCCGAAGGTGATCCCAAGGAGCGTCAGTGCACTGCGCAGTTTTCGCAGCCATAGACTCTTGAGTCCCATTCGCAGGGTACGTTTGATTCTGAAAAGAAGCATGGGTTGTTCTTCGTGCTTCGTTCTTCGTTTCGGCGTGTTTTATGAACCGTTTTCTTCTGTCAATTCGCCGTCGATCATATGCACCATACGTTCTGCCCTCTTTGCCACCTCCGGATCGTGGGTAACAATCATCAGTGTGGTCCCGTGATCGCGGTTGAAGGAAAGCAGAAGCTCCAGTATTTCTTCGCCGGTATGACTGTCCAGGTTTCCCGTGGGCTCGTCCGCCAGGACGATGGCGGGATTGTTGGCCAATGCTCGGGCTACCCCCACACGTTGGCGTTGACCGCCCGATAACTGGGGCGGATGATGCTTGAGACGGTTTTCCAGACCTACGCGCTTTGCCAGTTCGACAGCTTTCTCGTAGCTCTCATGTTCTGAGAGGCCCTGGTAGAAGAGAGGAACCTCGATGTTCTCGATTACGTTGAGCTGCGGGATCAGGTTGTACGACTGAAAGATGAAGCCGATACGCCGCGAGCGGACTTCACTGAGGTCGTTATCAGAGAGTTCCGAGACGTCCCTGCCGTCCAATACGTAGGCCCCTTGGGTAGGCCGGTCCAGACAACCGAGCAGGTTCAGAAGCGTGGACTTCCCGGATCCGGAAGGTCCCATTACCGAGACAAGATCGCCTTTATCCACGGCCATGCTGACACCGTGCAGGGCATGGACATCGGCAGCGCCCATTCGGTATGTCTTCCAGACATTGTTAAGCTCTACAATTGGCAAGTGCTTGCTCCATTTTTTGAGACCGGTAAACGATAATGTGCGACGAGAGCGGTGGACGATTATACATGTCGTTGTCCGCTATTCTGGCCCTTCATCGTAAACCCTGTATGGTACAGAGTTTCCCATAAGCTCTACTGATCTGCCTGCCGTGAGGCTCCCGATTTTCCTCTTTTTGATTCGTTGATTACTTTTTGCCTATTCCGGTTGTCCCGGGGGTTCGACGACAACGCCACGAATTCGGCGTCATCGGGGGCCATATCCGGCTTCGCCAGGAGCACTTTGTCGCCCGGGGATAAACCTTCCCGGATCTCAACTCTTGTATCTGAAAAATGGCCTGTACGCACCTGATGCAGACGAATTTTATCCGAATTCTTGGTCCAGATCGCTCTGTTTCCCCGGTATGTGGTTACAGCCTGCACCGGCACAGTCAGCACGTCCTTCAAATCCGCCACGTAGATTTCAGCGGTCGTGGTCATGCCCGGCTTGAGGTCTGTGACCCGACCCGAGAGTTTCACCATGGTATCGTAAACCCTTATATCCGGCCCGAAGCGCCTCTGACTGCTGGCCATGCTGCTGACCTTTTCAACCTGTCCCTCCCAGGTCTTGTCCGCAATGGCTTCTACGGAAACATCCGCTTTCTGCCCCTTTTCTACGCTTTTGATGTCGCCTTCTGTAATGTCAACCTCCGCTACCATTGTCTCCAGGTCCGGAATCGTGATAATGGTCTCACCCTGGCGCAGTTGACGCCCTTCTTCGATCGGGTCGTCGCGGTGTCGTCTGCCGCCCGAGGTGGAGGCGTACACGACCAGGCCCGGCTCAGGGGCTTCGATTGTGCAGTTGTCGATCATGGTCTTCAGTTCTTCTAAGCGTTCCTTTTTCATTTCGTACGTTGCTTTTTTCGTCTCGAACTGCGATTGTGCCTGAGCTAATTGTCCACGAGCGCGAGCTTTGACACGCTCCAGCTCCCGCTTGGCCTCTTTAAAATCGGACGCATACTGCTCCACATTTTTGGGCAGCGTATACGTTAAGAATAAACGCAGGTTGGCGCGTGCCTGTCGCAGATTGCTTTTCCGCGTTTTGAGCTGGAGCTCATCTGCGTCCTGTTCGTTGCGGTTGACGTAGCCTTTCTCCACCAGTTTCGTCGTCCATTTCAGGGTGTCCTCGGCTCGCGTCAATTCTTCTTCCGCGAGACTGATCTCCGATTCCAGGTTGCTTTTCTTGACTTCGGCTTCACCGCCGAGTTGCTCGTGGTTACCTATGTTTTCATAATCAATGTTGCGTTCAACAATACGCGAAGCCAGCTCTTTGCCGACGTATTTTTCAAGATCCATTCGTGCGAAGTTAACGGCGAGTTCGGCCTGAGAGATGTCACTCTCGTTCTGCTGTTTCTGGATGTTCAGGTTTTCCTCCGCATTCTTGAATGCCGCTTTCGCATTCGCCAGATCTAATTCCTGCTGTTCTGCTTTGTCCTCCATGGAGGAAGAATCAAGTCGGACGATGATTTTGTCGTTCTCAACATCCTCCTTAGTCAGGATTGTCCCTTCCTCCACAATCTCCAGTATTTTCGTCTGGCCCTCGACGTTGCCATCCACCTTGGTGGTGTGCATCGCCTGTATCGTGCCGCCGGCGGACACGGTGACGCTGAGGTCCCCTCTCTCGACTGTATGAGTAGGAATTCCGGCGGAAAGGGCAGCTTGACGGGAATTGGTTTCGCCTTGCGAAAATACGTAGAAAATCGTCCCTCCCGTGGCGGCAACTAATACAATTATCAATATTTTCTTCACAGTGCTTTTCCTTTTCCTGTTGTTCTACGTCGCTGCATTATTCATTTGCTTCGGGCTCTGCAGGTTGCGTTTTCGGATAATAATCAAAATTGTCTTCCAGGGTGTGCGAATCGGTCATTGTCAGGATCCCCAGATCACGGCTGAGGTTCAACCTCGCCACCCGGTAATCAACAAGGGCCTGTGAAAGACCGTTCTGGGCCTGAATCAGAGATTCGCGGGCCTCGAGCATGTCCCTTGTGCTTGCGCGCCCCGCGTTCAGAAGCATCGTTGTACTGTCCACACGCTCCTGGGCAAGGTCTACGCTGTTCCGCTGGATACGATAGCTCTCCCACGCCCGGAAGTAGTTGCGCCAAGCTTGGCGTCCGGCGTTGATGACTTGGTCCCGCGTCTCTTCGGCTTGACGCTTAGCTGCCTGCAGCTCGATCAGTCGTTCACGGTAACGATTGCGTTCCTCTGTTCTCTCCAACGGGAGATCCAGGTCCATGCCGGCGGTATAGGTGTCGTTTTCGGTTGAAAAATTGACAGGCTTGGTATCACCGCTCGTAGCTGAACCGGTTTCCAGCGTTAGGTCCAGTCCCGGCTTCAGATTGTTGACGGCTACCTGGATTTTGCGGCGGGCGTCGGCAACGCGGTCTCGCGCTGTTTTCAGGTCCAGGCGGTTTGCCAAAGCGATTTCTATCGCCTTTTCCCGCGTCCACGGAAGATCGGGCGCCTTGGGATCCTCCATTTCCTGGAGTTCGGTCATATCCAGTACCAGATTGATATCGGGCTTGACACCCATAATGGATTTGAATTGGTCAAGGGTGCGGTGGTAGCGTTGCTGGGCCCGTTCGAGCCGGTCTTCCGCACGGAGCTCATCCTGCCGTGTCTGGTCCACTTGAAAGCCAGGCAACCTGCCGGCGTCGAACATAGCCTCAGCGCGTTTGCGAGCGCGACGCAGATTTTCCAGATTCAGTTTTTCATTGCGCACAACCTGACGTTGTTGCAGGACATCGAAGTACTCACTGTAGACTTGCGTGAAAAAGGTCCGCCTGAAACGGACAAACCGGCGCATTTCGTAAATCAGGTTTTGTTGCGCTTGCGTCAACGGTTCAGTAGCCGAAATGCCGCGGCCGCGCAACAAGGGTTGTGTGAACGTGAGATTGATCAACGACGACGCGGCTTCGCGGGGATCGCCTGTCAGATACTCCGTCAGGATAGTGGAGAACTCGAGTGAAACTTCCCCGCCGGTCTGCAAAAGCCTGTTCAGGCCGAAGTTGGATTCCGCAGACGCCGTTTCGTTGTCATTCTCTTCGTGGGCTAAGCTGCCGGCTACAGTCCCGAAAAAGCGTGGCGTGAACCGGTCTCGCTGGAGTGTCAAAGACAAGGCGGAGAGGAATACCGCTTCCCGCCGGTCCTGGAAATCCCGGCTGTTGACGGCTGCCAGTTTCATCGCCGTAGCGAGATCCATCTGTTTGGGAGGGCGGACGCCGTGGGCTCCGTCTCCGTCAAGGTAAGGTTCTTTTTCCGCCGGTTGCCGGGCGTCAGGTTTCCGAGGGATTTGCCGCAGCACATTTCTTTCCGGCGGCTCCACGGAAAAATTTTTGGGCGCCTCCTGAACTGCCGCCTGTCGGTTTTCCGCGATTACGCTGTACGCCTCTTGGTCAGCCGTACTCGCGTATTGCTCCGGTGCCCTGCATCCTGTAAAGGCAAGTACCGCCAAGGCTGCCCCCAGCAAAACAGCAAGGCATAGCCACGCTTCCTTAACTATGAGTGTTTCATCCCGTTGGGTGTAGCACCTCATGCGTCTCCGGGTCCTTAAGAATCAGTTTCATTTTTTATGCTTGCTCGTACCGCTTTGATACCTGCCAGCGAAAAGTGAAAAACGTGATCTGCGTAAGCAGCGATATCGTCCCCTATATATTTGCTGGATGCGGAAACGTTTTCAGGTCGAACAGACCTT
>CAJXKU010000230.1 GCA_913055945.1 uncultured Lentisphaerota bacterium
CAGGCTCGTATGAGACTAACTGCGTTAAGCGATTCGTTATCGTTAAAACCGCGATTAGTCTCTTGTTCGGGGTGTCCGGACTTTGGCCGGCGGTCCCGGTGGTATGAGACTCAAACTGGAAACGCCTGATCTCAAGGAACCCCTTTGGGGATGTGGCGGGCCTCCGCCACATTATGTAAGCGCATTTGAAGTACACCACACTAGGTTCGGATCAGATTGCGGCGGCGCGAGGATTTACTGTATCGCCAATTCACCTCGGCGGCAGTTTCTCCACCATTTTCTTGATCGACTTCTCGACAACCCTTGCCGTCTGCGGTGCTAAGGCCCTGCCTCCTGCACCGCCCAAAGCACCGCCCGCAATGGTCGCTACAGCTCTTCCCCTGCCCGAACCTATCTGGGAACCGATCAATCCGCCGGTAACAGCGCCGAAAACAGTCGACAATGTCTGGCCGCTACGTCCCCGACTCGAGCCAATCCATAGAACTTCGCCCGTTTCCACCTCCACCATGCGCCCCGTTAGACTGACCCGCTCTCCATCCACGTTCACGTCCACCATGGCTACAGCGGGCACGTTCAGGATCTTCCCCATCTCAGCGGCATCCTTTTTAGACGTGCGGCCCGACTGCTGGAAGTCCTGCTCATCCAGCACCTCCTGCACCCTTTCTCTTTCTATGATTCGGTAACCTTTCCGCATCATTTCCTTGGCGAACATATCCCCGATTTGATTTTTCTTGGCATCACCGTGAATATCCCCCGTAACATCCACAACCGCAACCTTCTCCGGGCGAACCTTTTCCAACTGCGGAGAAACGACATGATCGCCAGTCGCGCAACCGAACAGCACTAAGACACAGGCAGTACAAAAGCTGAATTTAAGAGATCTTTTTAATTTCTTCATAGTTCACGCTCCCTCGAATTGCATAATTCCCCAGTTCTTAGATCAAATGCTTTCCTGGCCCGAACGATCCGTATACCTGGAATACTGTACAAGCCGCCACACTCCGGGATCCATACGCGTACGCTACGGTCAGTAGAAACAGCTGCATTCAACCTTTCCTCGAACAGAGGGTTGCCGGAGAAAACATTCCAATTATTCGCCGATAATTTTTACAAGTACACGCTTTCGACGCTTGCCGTCAAACTCGCCGTAAAAGACCTGCTCCCAAGGCCCGAAATCGAATGCCCCTTCTGTAACGGCAACGACCACTTCGCGCCCCATGACCGATCTTTTCAGATGCGCATCCGCGTTATCCTCGAACGTATTGTGATTATACTGATTGTGCGGCTTCTCCGGCGCCAGCTTTTCCAGCCACTTCTCGAAATCCTGGTGAAGCCCTCCTTCGTCATCATTAATGAAGACAGATGCTGTAATGTGCATGGCATTACAAAGCAGGAGGCCTTCACTTATACCGGACTCCTCAAGACACTCTTTCAGATACGGGGTAATATTTATCAGTTCGCGCCTTTGGCGGGTATTAAACGTCAATACTTTGCGATAGCTCTGCATAATTGTCGCCAATCCTCTTTCATGTCAGCCTTTGCGGCCACACCGATTCAATTCCACAGCGCCGCCGAAAGAAGACTTTTTCATTCATACGGCACGGTAATCGTCATATCCGCTTTAAGATCCTCGTTACCGTCGATATCTTCATTCGCTTTCTTGATCTTTTCAACCTCGGTCTCGTACATATCCGCGATCATTTCCAACGTTTCGTCCGAACTCACCGTATGCTGCAATTGTTTGGGAAAGCTCACCGATTCATCTTCGTCCTCTGAGGTTTCCTCGTCGCTCGTTCCCCCCGTTGCACGCTCAGTTTCATCTCCACTTGTTCCACCGCTTTCTTCACGCTCTTCAGACCCCGAACGATCGCCCAGATCAAATGTGGAGCCACCTGCGTCACCACCGCTCTCTTCTTCGCTTGTACTACTACCGCTTTCGTCTTCAAAACGTCCACTTTCTCCTTCTGCCTCCTTCAGCACCAGCACCTCACCGATCTGCAATGTATCGGATTCCAGATCGTTCAGCGAACGGATGCGCTCGATCGGTACATCAAACATGCGGGATATGCGCCAAAGGCTGTCCCCCTTTTTCACTGTGTATTTATTATCGGGCGGAAGGGGCTTTTCTTCAATTCCACCTCCACCGCCGGACGTATCAGTTTCCTCAGAGGTGCTTTCCGTGGCCTGGCCTTCCTGCGATGAGCTTCCCGGTTTTGTGCCGCCGGGGGGGATTTTCAGTTTGGTTCCCACGCTTAACACCGCATTCGGATCCATATCGTTATACGCAGCCAACTCCTTGAAGGAAACGTCGTACTTCCGGCCTATTTTCCACAATGAATCGCCTTCCTGCACAGTATACGTCAACTCCTCGGCCTCTGCATCTGGAAGCTCAGCAACACCCTCTTCCTCTTCTTCCTTCTCTTCCTGCTTCGTTTCCTGTTCCGATCGACGTCCTTCCTGCCTAACTCCAGGAAGGGGAGCAATTCCTGCCCCGCCTTTTCCGGCCTCCTGAGGTGAAGTTTTCATTGACTTTTCGGCCGGTCGCGCGTATGGAGGCGGCACCACTCCCTGCCGCGAAGACAGCACAGGTGCAGGCTTAGTGGGGGTTATTCGTTCTACCGTCTTCTTGTACGTTTTACAGCCGCCTGCTGTAAAAAGAAGAGGTATTATTAAACTTAAGGCCAACGCGAACGGTTTAACCATCTCTCTTTGGAAGAATCTCTGCATCGTCTCCGCCTCCTGTAACTGCTTTCCGAAATACCTTGCCTCTTTCCTTATAGTCAACAAACATATCCTGACTGGCGCAACCCGGCGCCAATAAAACCACGTCCCGCTCAGCAGCTTCTGAACGAGCCTGTTCAACCGCTTCCTGGAGCGTACCGCACGTTGTACACACAATAACCTTTTTCCACCGTTCTGCCAATCGATATCGACAGACACCCACCAGAAAAGCGCGCTTCACAACTTGCGGAATTATAAATTCTATATCGTCAAAATTCAAATCCTTGTCCAAGCCCCCTGCGATGAGAATAACCGACGTTCCGTATTTTTCCCCAACGGCCTCCAACGCCCGAAGCAACGCATCCGGATTCGTCGCTTTTGAATCATTGATGTACACTGCGCCCCCGTATTCCCCCACAATTTCCAGTCGATGGGGCTCAGGTTCAAATGTACGTAAGCCTTCAATAAACGCACGCTCTTCGACCCCCATCGCCGTACCGGCTGCTATCGCAGCAAGCGCATTCTCGGTGTTATGCTTTCCCCAAACCTTCAGCTCCGAAGATTTCATCAACCGCTCATTCACGCTTACGCTACGCCCCCGCCGGCATAGGTACCCCTGCGCGTCCACAAAAAAATCGGTATCGTCAGCCGAGTCCGCACTGAACACGAGCGGTCGCTCCCCTGCGCCCGGAAGAGAAGTCGTAACCGCCGGCATACCGGCTACGTCTTTCCTCAGAACAGCCTTCTCACACTGTTCCAGATTCATCAGAATACGGCCCTTGGCGCGGGCGTACTCTTCAAAAGACTCATGCCAATCCAGATGATCCGGCGAAATATTCAAAACAACCGCAACCGCGGGCGCAAACGTACTCACCCGCGTCAACTGGAAAGAACTTACCTCGACCACTAACCAATCCAATGCCGCGGATTCCGCAGCCCGTCGGCTTAAAGCGTCCCCGATATTCCCCGCACTCTTCGCCTTCTTGCCGGCGTAGTTCAAGGCATGGGTAATCATCTGCACCGTCGTCGTCTTACCGTTGGTGCCTGTAACTGCTATGAGTGGACACTGACAGTAACGAAAACCGAATTCCAGCTCGCTGATGACCGGACAGTCCAATCCTGCAGCATAACGGCCCAATGCGCTGTCTTCACGAATCCCCGGACTGATGACGCACAGTTTCGGGGGGGTTGAGGGGGCTCCTTCAGGAGAGGAGCCGAGATGAATCGATGCTCTGCCCTTTTCCTGAAGCTCCGCTTTTGTCCGGCGCAAATCCTCGTTATCGCGTTCATCAAAAACAGTGACCGCCTCCCCTTGCGAAAGGGCAAGTTCCGCCGCAGCCTGTCCGCTTATGCCGAAGCCCAGGATCAAGATATGGTTCTGATTTTTCAACTGATCCATCACCTTTGTCACGATCACACAACTCCTCACATTTATGTTATACTATAGATGAACGAGAAGTTTCGCAAAACTCAGGAGAAATACCATGGCGTACAACAGCTACGAAGAAATGTTTAAAAACCTTCCCTCCTGGAGGGAAGTCCGGCGTTACCTGCCACTGACAATAGGTGCTGTCGCTGTGTTGTTCGTTATCATAGCCGTCAGCACCTCTGTATATACCGTTGAGACAGAAGGGGAAGCCGTCGTAAAACGCCTCGGCAAAGCCGTGCGGATTGAACAGTACGGTTTGCATTTCAAACTTCCCTTCGGGATTGAGAGAGCCCACTTTGTACCCACGAAACGGGTATTAAAAGAAGAGTTCGGGTACCGCACAAAGCAGGCCGCTCAGCGTACGCGCTACGGATCTGACAATAAGACGAAACGCGAAGCGCTCATGCTGACGGGAGACCTTAACGTGGTTTCGGTGAAATGGGTTGTCCAATACACGATTGCGAATCCGGATCGATACCTCCATCAGGTACGGCAGCAGACGAAGTCCATACGTGACGTATCAGAAGCTGTGATGCGGCGCATCGTAGGCAACCGCATCAGCCGGGACGTGCTGACAACCGCCCGGGCCGAGATTGCCAACACTGTTCTGGACGAAATGCAGAACATTCTGGATAAATACAAGATGGGCGTGCAACTGAAGACCGTAAAAATGGCAGACGTGGCGCCGCCGGTCGAGAGGGTTAAGGTTGCTTTTAATGAAGTAAACCAGGCGAAACAACAGAAAGAAACGCTGATCAACGAAGCCAAAAAGAAACGAAACCAGCAGATCCCCAAAGCCAGAGGTGAGGCCAAACAGATGGTCAATGAAGCCCAGGGTTATAAAGCCGAGCGCGTCAATGTAGCTAAGGGTGAAGCAGCCCGCTTTGAAGAACTTTTGGAAGAATATCGGGCTGCACCGAATGTAACGCGCCGCAGGCTCTATCTGGAAACCATGGACAAAGTATTGAGAGAGGTTGAGACTTTGTACGTCACGGGCGAAGGTACTTCCTCGCCTTTGCCGCTTTTGAATCTGAAAAAAGGGATAAAGCGCTCGATAAACCAACAACAGTAACGGCGAACAGACCAACAGGATACACATAAACGATGGATAACAGAAAAATTCTTACGGCCAGTCTCCCGATAATCATTCTCATAATCATCGGCATTGTCGTTTTCTCTTCAGCGGCATACACCCTGGATGAAACCAAGCAGGCTGTCATACGTCAGTTCAAGGCCCCTGTAGCCGAGCCGGTCGTGAAGGCACCCGGTCTGCATTTTAAGGTGCCTTTTATTCAGGAAGTGACGCGTTTTGACAAGCGCACTTTGGCTTGGGACGGTGACCCGGATGAGCTGCGTACGCTCGGACGTAAGCAGATATTTATCGATACCACCGCCCGCTGGCAGATCAAGGATCCGTTGGTGTTTCTGCAGACCCTTCGGAATGAAGCCAGCGCGCAATCACGGCTGGATGACATTATCGGCTCGGTTG